>JAOZLT010000278.1 GCA_029934675.1 Candidatus Altimarinota bacterium
TGACGAACACCAGCATCAGCGTGCTGGCCCTGATCGGCGCGGTGATGCTCGCCGCGCGGAGCGTCTCGGCTTTGCCGTCGGCGTCAACGACGAGATCGGCCTTGCTGAGAACAAGAACGCCCTGAGATCCCGCATCCGCGAGCTGGGCGAGATAGCGTTCCATCCGGCGGACGCTGTAGTTGGCGTCGAGACCTGTCACGACAAAGACCGTGTCGATATTTGAAGCCACGACCTGGGGCTTGCTCATGGGCCCTGAGGCGCGGCGAAGGAATGCGGTCTTTCGCGTAAAAATATGCTCGACCTGGGCGAGGGACGCTTCGGCCTGGGGCCACCGCGCAGCCACCCAATCGCCCACGGCGGGCGTCCCCCGCGCGTCGGGATCCCAGATCGTACGGCTCGCCCGATAGAAGAGGCGCCCCGCGCGACGCGCAAGCTTCTCGCCGCGCTCACCCCAAAGCTGATAGCGCCCACGATGCTCCGCCGCAACGCGCGCGATGACCAGATCGCGGCTGATCCCGCGCCGCTGGCCCTCGAAGAAGGGACCCCAGCCCAAAGAGACGAGGTCAAACACGCCATCCTCGGCCATTCAGGCGTCGCCGGCGGGAGCGTCGTCACGACCGAGGTCGTCGTCAGCATCCTCAACGTCGCCTTCGAGCACCTCCTCGGGGTCCTTCACGGCGAGGACAGGGCAACGCGCCAGAGAGATGACACGCTCCGTCGTGCTCCCAACGAGGATACGTTGCAATCCCGTGAGGCCTCGCGTCGAAATCACGATCAGATCGCTCTCCTCGCTCTCGGCATAGTCGACGATCGCAACGGAGGGCTTTCCCTGAAGCGGCACGACAGTCGTCGGTGGCGCATCAGAACGTCCACGGGAGAGGTCGCGGACGAGCGCTTGAAGCTGTTTTTCCACCTCAGGTCCAAGGATGTCTCGAATATCGCCATTGGGAAGCGATGAGCGGTAAAAGGAGGGAAAATTCGCAAAGTCCTCGATGACGTGCACGAGCTGAAGCGTCGCCCCGTGACGCGCCGCGATCTCAAAGGCGATCTTGAGAGCGCGCTCAGCCGGCTCGGAGAAGTCGATGGGAGCCAAGACCTTCTCGATGCGCTCTGGCGGACGCGGCGGAGCGACCTCGCGGATCGTCATCACGGGACAGGGGGCGAGCTGAACGACCTTCCCCGCGACGGAGCCCAGGAGGATGCGTCGAAGACCGCGTCGCCCCGCGGTACCCATCACAACGAGATCGATGTCATGGTCAGCGATATAATCAAGGATCGCCGCGGGCGCCGAAGAGTTTCGCACCCGCGCCTGGACGATCTCAATGCTCTCATGGGGATGGCGGTCGGCCAGTTTCGCCAGATCGGAATTGCAATTGTCGTGGACGCGTTGATAGATCTCGCCGGTCTTGGGGAAGTGATAGGCAGGGTTTCGGGGATCATCGCCAAGGAGCACGGTGACGTGCAGCATGTGGAGCGTCGCCCCATACTCGCGAGCGAAAACAATGGCGTGGTCCAAAGCCTGCTCGGAGGCCTCGGAGAAGTCTGTCGGAAAGAGGATCTGCTTGACGTCCTGCATGGCGCTGCCTCCCGCCCTCACCCGGCACAGCAAAGATGCGCTCGGCCAAGAACAGGGGGGTTGTCCCATGGGCGGATAGGTGAATTCAAGCCCCGCGGTGAAGCGCGGGAACATCTCTGAGACCAAGCGCCCCAAAACCAGCGCCGCAGGGAGCGCTTCTCGCCCTAATGCGTCGATAAAGTTGCCCTCGGGACCCGACAGTGGCTACCCTCCACCCGGCGCGCTCTGAAATCGCGCCCTGATTGTCTGGAACGTGGACGCGTGGAGCAGCATCTCACCATGGGCAGCATCCCCGGTCGCCGTCCGACGGCGAGCCCGAGACGAGCGATGAAAAGCGCGGGCGAAGACACGCCCCTGGCGATCATCGTCGACAGCGACGTGCGCCTGCCGAGAAATACACCCCAAAAGCTCATCCTGGCCCTTCGGCGCCAGCTTCGCCGCCATGACCTCGCCAAGCTCCTCGGACACGATGAGGGTCATAAACGCCTCGTGACACTCCTGACAAGGCGCGGCGACGCCCACGTCATGCCTCAGGCCCTCCTGCCCCAGCTCACGGCGACCTGCCGCCGCCAAGGGATCCCCTTCGCCATCGACGATCGCCGCAGCAACCCCGCCTGCCTCCCGCTTCATCACGGCCAAGCGCTCACGGATCCCCAAGAGGCGACCCTACGCCGTCTCCTCCTCCGCGACAGTGGCGTCCTCGTCGCGCCAACGGACGGCGACCGCCAAATACTGACCGCCGCGCTCATCGCGCGCCGCCAGCGACGAAGCCTCGTCATCGCCCCGGACGTCACCCAGCAGCGCCGCTGGATCGACGCTCTCGCGGAGGCCCTGAATCTCTCCCCCAGCACAGGAGAGATCGCGCGCCTCGGCGAAGCCAAACCTCACGCGCGAATCGTCGTCGCCACCTACGAGGCTCTAACGCCGGGCGCCCTTGCGCGCCACCGCGACGCCTTCGGCCTCGTGATCTTCGACGGCGTCGATAGCGTCGGACCCATCCGCCTCCTCAGCGCCGTCCGCGGCCTCACGGCCCGCCACCTCGTCGGCCTCGCCCGAGAAGCGAGCCGCGATGACCAGCTCCACGGCCCGCTCTACCTCGTTCTCGGTGGGATCGCCCACGAGCTCCCCGCCCAGGGAAACACGCGGGCCCTCCGCCTCACCCTGCGACGACGACCCACGGCCTTCACCTTCGACTACGGCGGACGAAGCCACTATCAAGCCCTCGTCGCCGCCCTCGCCGCCGACGAATCGCGCGCCAAGCAGATCGCCACAGACGTCGCCACGGAAGCGCGTTCCGGCCACCCCTGCCT
>JAOZLT010000279.1 GCA_029934675.1 Candidatus Altimarinota bacterium
CTGCTGCTGTCATGAACCTCGACACGCCAGCGCAAGGCCCCAGTCCCCAAGGCGTCAATGATATCTTGTTTATTGACTGTCACATCCACTCGGTTTCGACGTGAAGTGATAAAGTATTCATAATTGTCATTTAAAATCATGATCCGATAGTAGAGCAAACCATTGTAGTTGACGTCAGCCCAGCTGAAACGGATGGTACCATCGCCCAAGTCTTGAACCTGCCAGGAGCTGTTATCGGGGGTCGGGTATTCAACATAGGGGGTTAAAGTGGCATCACCATAGGAGTGAACATCATTCATCAGAAGGTCCACGGTATAAAGCCCGGTCTGGCTTGGCGCGGCGGGATCGCTGGCGACAATTTTACGGTAAAAAGAGTTGTCTTGGGCGTCGTAATCTCCTGTCAAATCAAAGGCGTGCTGATAACTGTCGGGACCGGTGATAACAACACTGGTAATATCTGTGTTGTTGTAACCGTCCGGGATGCTACTACTCAACACAACATAATGGACACCGTTGGCTTCGTGGCGATGGTAAATTCCCGCACTCACCAGTCCATCGACATTACCCTCGTTGGCAGTAAAGTCGACGTAATCGGTGCGACTGCGATTGAAGATCAATTCATAGGAATCGCGGTCACAGGTTTCTATTTGGTATTTATAAGCGTTGGGACTGCTATCCGGCAAATAGCTTGAATGAACCCAGACAGTATTACTATGACTGCGACTGCTTCTATAAATTGTGTTGCCAGCGGCATTCCTGATCCGTAACCGGTAATAGTAAGAATAATCGTCGTTGATCTTCGGCCAATGGAAGATATAGTTGCCGTCGGAATTCAGGATGTAGCGAAGTTGGCTCGCATCAACCAGCGGCGTAGTTTGTGTCCCGGTATAGCTGTCACTACGGACTGCACTGTTTCCTAAACCATCAGTCACGGTTGCGGTGTAGATACCCTCTGGGATAGACGAGAATGACTTCCAGAATTCCCCATAGGAGATATCCGCATCCGAAGCGGTGTAACTGCCAAACCCGGTCGGGCCGGTGATAACAATGCTCAAACCACCAAGAGTATCCCCCAGACCAGGAATTTCAAAGGAGATCTGGGCAACCTCACTACCATCTCCATTGGTGTTGTGAATCATGGCAAAATAATAGATATTGGCATTGATAACCGTTGGATTGGAGTCTTCACCATCAGAAAAACCGTCACCGTCAGTATCATCATTATCTGGCTCAGTCCCCAGGAAAAATTCCTGCCGGTCGGTGAGGCCATCACTGTCATAATCGGCTGTATCGCAAGCATCACCGATACCATCAAAATTGATATCTTCCTGCCCCGGGTTATAAGTTGCAGGGCAATTATCAGGACGATTATCAGTACCATCATCATCCAGATCAAGATCACAAGCTCCCTCTGAAGCACCATCATAATTAACATCAATCGTTACCATCTGCCCGACCTCAACGTATGCAGCACTCAGGCATCCTGCTTGCCAAGGGTCTATTTCCCACTCTCCCTCAAAGACAGGCATACGATAATATCCATTATCTAAAGTACTTGCTCCATGCCCAAATGTTTTATTCGGCCGCCTACTACTCATCCACCGATCAGCAACTGGACTTCCCGAATTATATAAAACAGTCCCTTCAATCCAAGCGGTAGCTGGTCGAAGCACAAAGTCTACGTGTGATAAACTGTCAGTATAAGTATTGACCCCCTGACCTCCGCCAATCCACTGGTAGTTAGCTTGGTTATCCTCACTCCAGTTCAACTCCAGCCACCAGTTTTCGGAAGGAATAAGACCTAATGTGTAGTAACCGTTTTCATCGGTCACTGCCGAGGCTCCAAACTCTTCAGCGTCACCCCAGTTCCCAGCAAAAACAGTTATACCGGAAACCGGAGCTCCTCCTGAATCAACAACTTGACCGGAAACAAATGTTTCAACAGGCTTAACCTCTCCAACAATACCAAATACATTTCCATTGACTAGGATATCAACTCCATCACCATAGGCAATAAACCCTTTTTGAGCAGCGCCCACTTCTGGGTGATCTCCATAAATTCGACCTTCGTAGTCACCAGCAGGAACAGTGGCTGAAAAGTTGCCGTTTTCATCTGTAAGAGTTCTAGCAAAGATCTCATTTCCAGAATTATCTTCACCTTCAATTTCAACCATAAGACCGTTTATGCCGTAGGTTGGATTAGTTTCATCTGTAATTTTACCGGAAACGGTATAACCACTTGTCCCTAATTCAATATCAATACCATCAACTTGCTCACCCGCAATAAGAGAAACAGACTGAATATTTGAAGTATTTAAATAATAACCAGAACGAGTGGATATGGCTGCGACAAGGTAGTCTCCAGCCTCTGGGGCATAGAGTTGATAATTGCCACTGGCATCAGTAGATGTGAATGCCCGGGTAACATCGGTTATTGAGTCAAACAAAACAACAAAAGCACCCGGAAATGATCCTGACTCTACAGTGATTGTCCCTCTGATACTTTGTGCGGTTGCGACCGGAGTCACCGTAAATGTTGCATCACCTGATAAGCCAGAAGCCGTTGCCTGAAATAGATAACTTCCTGCAGCATGGAGATCTGCCAAGGAGTGGTAATTGATTGTTGTTAGAATCGCACCATTAACTGAACCATCTTCATCACCTTGAATAGCAGGAAAAATAGAGTTAATACCGTCCCCTACCCGAAAGGATCGAACCAAGGTATCTGCACTATCGACAAAACCATTTTCATTAATGTCGATAAACTGTTCGACGAAAGCGGTCTCACCTGCTGAAATTCCCGATATGGATAACTGAACATTTGTCTGTTGTGTACTGGTGATCGTGGCTGGGACAACCAGTACGGTGGGAGCAGCAAA
>JAOZLT010000280.1 GCA_029934675.1 Candidatus Altimarinota bacterium
TTTCACGATAAAATAATTATGTCTATGCTGAAATCAGAATGGAAAGAAATAAAAACTACTGGCAATTGAGCAGCCGGATCCGACTAAAATAGCCGGATTGCACCCTCTAGATTAATTACTTACCTTTCGCAAGCAAATACCAATGCTGGGATACATATCAGATATAATTCATCAAGGCTTATAGCTTTATCAAAGTTATTTAATTTTAAATAATAGGTGGACAAACCCGAAAAATTAGTAAATTTATCCTTGACGAAATCATATCAAATTCGTTGTGATAAATACATTGAAAAATTTACTTTGCATATCACATATTTTATCATTCCAAAAATTCAAATATATTCATCAAAATTATAAATATCAACAAATGAAAAAATTAAAAAAAATTATTGTGCTTATCGTTTTAGCTGCTTTAATTACGAGTTGTGGACCAAAATGGTCTGAAACAGAACAAGCTGGATTTAAGCTAGTTACTAATGACGGTGGGCAAAAACTTGCTTATTCACCTACTTCAGGTGTGAAGATTTTAACAATAGATAGATTTGGATTTAAAGATCTAAATCAAAATAATGAACTTGATGCTTATGAAGACTGGAGACTTTCAACAGATGAACGTGCAGCTGATCTAGCATCAAAAATGACCCTTGAACAAATAGCAGGGCTAATGTTGTATAGTGCACATCAATCTATTCCTGCCCGATCAACTGGATATTTCAGCGGAACTTACAATGGAAAAAGTTTTAAAGAGAGTGGAGCAAAAGCATCTGATCTAACTGATCAACAAAAAACCTTTTTAGAAAAAGACAACCTAAGACACGTGCTGATTACAACCGTACAATCGCCTTCTATTGCGGTTAAATGGAACAATAATATTCAAGCTTTTTCAGAAAGTTTACCGCCAGGTATTCCGGCAAACAATAGTTCTGATCCAAGACATGGAACCATTGCAAGTGCCGAGTATGATGCTGCCTCTGGTGGAGCTATTTCTATGTGGCCTGCACATCTTGGAATGGCAGCTACCTTTGACCCAAAATTAGTAGAACGATTTGGAGAAGTGGCTTCTCAAGAATATCGTGCATTAGGAATTACAACCGCATTATCTCCTCAGGTAGATATTTCTACTGATCCACGCTGGAATAGAGTTAATGGCACCTTTGGTGAAAATTCTTATTTATCTGCAGTCATGGCACAAGCCTATTGCAACGGATTTCAAACTTCTACTGGTGAGAACGAAATAAGAGATGGATGGGGATATATGAGTGTAAACACCATGGTGAAACACTGGCCCGGAGGAGGTTCTGGAGAAGGAGGAAGAGACGGGCATTATGCAATGGGGAAATATGCTGTTTATCCAGGTAATAGTTTTGATAAACATCTGATACCATTTATTGATGGAGCCTTTAAATTAAATGGTAAAACAAAAATGGCCTCTGCTGTAATGCCTTATTATACCATTTCATGGGAACAAACTCCAAAAGAACAAGTAGGAAATAGCTATAGCAAGTACATCATTAAAGATTTATTGAGAACAAAATATAATTATAACGGTGTAATTTGTACTGATTGGGGTATTACTGGTAACCATAACGAAATGGCTAATTTTATTGATGGTAAGCCCTGGGGAGCTGAAAGTCTCTCTGTATCTGAAAGACATTATAAAGTACTAATGGCTGGAGTTGATCAGTTTGGAGGCAATAATGATGCTAAACCTATCATAGAAGCATATGCCATTGGTGTGAAAGAAATTGGAGAAAAAGCCATGAGAGAGAGAATGGAAAAATCTGCGGTGAGACTACTAAGAAACATATTTCAAGTCGGTTTATTTGAAAATCCTTATTTGATCCCAGAAGAAACAGAAAAAACTATTGGAAATCCCGATTTTATGAAGGAGGGTTACAAAGCGCAATTAAAGTCTATTGTTATGCTTAAAAATAAACCGAATATACTTCCTCTTGAAAAAGAAAAAACAGTGTATGTACCTAAAAGATATAGACCTGCAAGCAGGAACTTTTTAGGAAGGGAAACCCCTGCAACAACTAAATACCCAATCAATATAAGCATATTAGAAAAGTACTTTAAATTAACCGATAATCCCGATGATGCTGATTATGCAATAATCTTTGTAGAAAATCCAAAAACAGGAAACGGTTATAACAAAGATGACATCCAAAAAGGTGGTAATGGCTATTTCCCTATAAGCTTGCAATATGGTGAGTACATCGCCAAAGATGCAAGAGAAGTTAGTATTGCAGGTGGAGACCCTTTAGAAGACTTTACAAATAGAAGCTATAAGAACAAAACAGTATTAGCATCAAATATTTCTGACCTAACAATGATTAAAGAAACAAGGGCTAAGATGAAAGGGAAACCTGTGGTAGTTTATATAGCAGCTGATAACCCAATGGTTTTTAACGAATTTGAATATTTAGCTGATGCTATCTTGATTGGTTTTAGAGTGCAAGATCAAGCTGTACTGGATATCTTGTCAGGAACTCAGGAGCCTTCAGGGTTGTTGCCTATTCAAATGCCTGCTAATATGATCACAGTAGAAAAACAAGATGAAGACGTACAGCAAGACTTGGATTGTCACAAGGATTCAGAAGGAAATACTTATGACTTTGGTTTTGGTTTGAATTGGAGTGGAGTTATCAAAGATGGAAGGAGCGACATTTATAATGTTGGTAAATAATCCTTAAACTACCACGCACCATTTTAAAACTGCTATCAGCAAGCAAAATAATTTTATAATTAGTTTTATTAAACAAATGATTATTTCTTAAAATTTAGATAAACCATATTTTAATATTATTGACATTGAGAACTTGTATGAGCAAAAAAAATCATTACACAAAAAAGAGTTGTGTAATGATTTTTACTC
>JAOZLT010000281.1 GCA_029934675.1 Candidatus Altimarinota bacterium
AAGTCTAAGTGAAAACGCCTAGGCAATGAATGGGCAACAGAAACCAAACAAGCACTCAGCGGATTAACGCTAAGTGCTTGTTTTTATTGGTCGGGACGAGAGGATTTGAACCTCCGACCACCTGAACCCCATCAATGATAATTTAAGATAAAGACTTGTAAAATCAAATGGTTATCGTGTGGGCGCGATGACGGTATAGGCAACAGGATTTCTACTCTTTTTCATTTTTTAAGCTGTTTTTAAGATATTCCTGGCGTTTTTTCCCGACTTCGCGGCGGCGGGAGTGGCTTATATGGGTGTATATCTCCGACATTGCGATGGATGAGTGACCGAGCTCGGTCTGGACGACCCGGAGATCCCCGGTCGCCTCAAGTGTGTATGTGGCAAAGGCGTGGCGCAGGAGATGGGGGTTAATTTTGACCCCGGCGCTCTGGCCGGCCCGTTTCCAGGCTTTCTGCTGGGTGCCGTATGGGCGACCCGTTTTCGGATTGGCAAAAATCAGGCCTGCGGCTAAATTTCCACCGGCTTTTTGCCGATGCTCCGCGAGAAGTTTGCGGCAGCGGTCGCTCAAGAGTACCGTGCGCTCCTTATCACCCTTCCCGACAATAATAATCACCCCATTCGCCCAGGCGATATCCTGCCATTTAAGGTGGGTCGCTTCGGACCAGCGCAGGCCGTGGTCGTAGATCACCGCGGCGAGGATCAGCTTTTTCCGATCAGCGCCCTTTTTCGGCTTACCGCTGGCCCCTATCTCATCTCCTAACGCTGCAATGAACGCCTCGATCTCGCTATGCGCGGGGATCCGCGGCAGCCGCCGGCGGTGCTTTAGTTTAGGAATCTTAAACGGCAGCGGATAGCTGTATCCCTGATCAACCATCCAACTGATTATACTGCTCAAATAAGCGAGCTCCTTATTAATTCCGGAGGCTTTCAGCTCACCCAGTCGTTTACCCTGGGCGCTGATCCGGCCGGCGGTTTTGCGTTTGGCAATATAATCTTCAATCAGGCGGCGGGTGATGCGATTAACCGGATAGTGGCAAAAATGGGGCTGGATTTTTTTCAGGCTCCACTCGATATCCTTGACCGTGTTTTCGGCCCGGTGATTACGCATCCAGGTGAGGTATTCGGGCAGAATCCGGTTGATCGGCGGATTGACCAGGGGCCCGGAGGTGTGCTGTTTGCGGAGATCGGATTCGTGGGCCTCGGCTTCGGCCCGGCTGCCGATGTAGATTGTCCGGTCGCGCTTTTTCTGCGAGTTATAGAAATCGATCATCCAGCTCAAGGGCCGCGATTTATCGTTTTGCTTATAGGGACGAACTGCCATAAAACGTCAACCTACTCCTCTTTGCGAGCCTGGGTCAGGGCGGAGGCGATCAGGCCGGTGGGGACGGCGACGATTCCTAAGCCGAGCATTAATATAATAAATGTAAAGAACTTGCCGCCGGCGGTGATCGGGAAGCTGTCGCCATAGCCGACCGTGGTTAGCGTGGTGACCGCCCACCAGAGGCTGTGAAAGATCGAGGCGAAGGCTTCGGGCTGGGCCGTGTTTTCAAAATAGTAGATCCCGACCGCCGCGAGATAGAGCAGGATCAGGGTGACCAGGGTTGATAATATCAGCTCCTCGCGCACCAGGATAAAGGCGCGCTGAAAATGGCGGATTGCCTGGTTAAAACGGAGCAATTTCAGGAGGCGGATCAGGCGCAGGAGGCGAAAAACCCGGATCGCACGGAGGTCGATGCCGGTTGAGAGGTAGAACGGCAGGATCGCGGCGAGGTCGATGAGGCCGAAGAAACTAAAAATAAAGAGGCTTTTCTGGTCGGTCGCCCAGACCCGGAGGAGGTATTCGGCGGTAAAGATTGCGATTGTAAAAACCTCAGCGATATTCAGCCAGCGGCGTTGCGCCGGGTTGAGATCGGGCAGGGTCTCAAGCGAGAACGTGATCAGCGAGATAATTATCAGGCCCTGGATAAAGAACGCGAAGATCCGGCCCGGGCCGGCGTCGGGATTCTCGATTAATTGTTTCAGCCAGCGAGTGGTCAATTTTCACCATCACCATAGTAACGAGATTAAATAAATTATATTGCCGACAGTTTGGATCGGCACACTCTTTCCCGTCCTGCAGGTCACCACCCGGGACGATGGGCGGCGGCTGCGCCCGGGTGCTACAGCCCGAGGTTGTCGGTTCCGTTAGGCTGGGGCTCTTTCCCCGGCTGCCGGCGGTGCTGCAGGAATAGACGATAATATTCCTTTATTTTCGACTCCAGGAGCGGTGCGTATTTGCTTTCGGAAAGCAGAACCCACTCCGCCTGCTCCAGGCGCATCTCGACGCGCTCAAATAACAGGGCACCATCCGCGCGCGCCTGGTAACCATCCCGCGCCTCATCGCGCTCCTCTTGGAGATTGTGCGCCGGGGCTGAGAACATTTTGCCCTGGCCGGTTCTTAACCACTCAAGGTCGCAGCCTGTTTTACTTGCAACGCGAGCAAGGCTTCCTTCCGGGATGCTCCCTCTTTTTTTCCAAGTGCTGCCAGAACTCTTTCCAAGCCCACAAACCCTGAGCATTTCTGCCATATTCTTAGCATCGGCGGCATGGATCATTCGTGAAATTGTGTTTTTTATTGTTTTCAATGAAAGTTTTCCTTGACAAAGAGTTTGCATTGCGAGTATTAGTTCTCAAGGCGAAACAAAAAGGCCAAATATAAAAACGCAACACACTCTCAATAAATAAAAACGGGTGGCTATGATGGCACAAGATAACACAAAAACAAACAGACCGCAAATAGACAAAGAAAAAACCTTAGCCGCGTTTACAAAGCGGGAGATCAAAATTAGTGGCTGGTGCCGAGGTTGGGGCATTGATCGCGGTCGTTTATATG
>JAOZLT010000282.1 GCA_029934675.1 Candidatus Altimarinota bacterium
AAAAATGGCATCTCGTAATAGAATTTTTGCAACAGTAATTTTAACCTTACTTTGCCTGACAATCTTTGTGCCCAAAATTCTGGTAGGCAGGGTTGCCGTTGGCTTTGATGATTTTCTTGCAGCGATACTTTTGGCCTTTCTATGTATAAAACCACATATGTTGTTTGGGCGAAGTAACAGATTATTTTTATTGCTTTTATGGCTGGTTCTTATTTTAACCGGAATAATCTTTGGAATTTTTAATTCCATCACATATTTAGATCAATTATATTTCCCTACTGAAATGTGGCAATATGTAAAGAGAATGTCTTTTTTCTATTGTGCAATGTATTTTGCTTATACAGGAGCAATGTCCTCAAAAAATTTTGAAAGACTGCTTATGTACGTATTATTCATTGCGTTGCTAATAGGTGTAATTCAAGTAATTCCAGGCAGTATAGGTGGATTTCTTTCTGAAATATATGCACGATCTGAATCACAGTTAACACATTTAACAGAGAGGTCTTTTTCTGTTTGTAGAACCATAGGTGTTGCTGGATTTTCGACATCATGGGGAGGTTTTGCAGTGTTTTCAACTGCGTTGGCGCTGGCGCGCCTTCTCTCCGAGAAGAAAACCAAGATATGGTCGCTAGTATTTTTATTAATGGCAGTATTTAATGTTATTTTATCTGGGTCAAAAGTCGCTGTGATAGCTGGTTTGGTCGTGTTTTTATGTTTCCTGTTTACCGGATTTTTATTGAAAAGAAATAAAGCCTTCTTTTTTATTAACTGTTTATTATTTAGTGGGCTTACGATTGCATCAAGCTACAATTACCTGATTCTTAAATATGATTTTCTCATATATAGGTTTGCAACTATGATTCAGCGAGGCAGCGGCGGATCTCGTTTTGAACAGACAAAGACGGCGTTTGCTTTGCTGGATGGTTTGTACCCCTGGTTGTTTGGCGTAAGCAATGTAGTTCAAAGAAAATTAGCTGTATCACATGGAACTGAAATTGAACCGGTTTACCTACTCGTAAACTATGGTGTTTTGGGGGTTGCCTTGCGCTATGGGCTTATTCTCTTGATCTTTATCTATTCGTATCGCTTAACCAGAAAAAGCGATTGCAGCGATAAAAGCTTAGCTATCGCCGCATTAATGTCAATTTTGGGTTATATGGTTTTCTCTTTGGGATATTTTTTCTACCAGGAACTTTATGTTGGCCTTTTGCCTTGGCTTTTGTTTGGATGGGTCGTCGGTACATATTGTCGGAGAGATAAAACAAGTATGGTTCTCCAGGTTAAAAAATGTCCGAACAGATAGACCTGCTCGCACTAAAAGGTTACAAAGTAGAAATTAATATAGACTTGTGTAGGGCTTGAAAGCAGTCAAGTAAATTTTGTATAGTAGAGATAAATTGTGAAGCAAAGTTTTATGAAGTTTAATATTTTTCATATAAATTGTAATTTAATTGCTACATCATTGTACAATAATTTATTTCGAGAATTATCAAAATACGAAATTAATCAATCTGTTTTTGTTCCTCATAAAAAATATCATGATATTTCCAGACCCCATAAGATTGAAAATGTTGAGTATATTTTTAGTGGATACCAAAATGCCTTTGATCGCATTTTTTTTCGTAGAAAAATCAAAAAAGGAATTTCCGAAATTCAACTTCAAAAAATTAATTTCAAAGACTCGGTGATTCATGCTCATACTCTTTTTAGTGATGGGGCTTTAGCTTACGAAATAAATCGTAAATATAATATCCCATATATTGTTTCTTTTCGTAATACGGACCTTAATGTTTTTTGGAAATATTTTCCTCATCTGCATGGTTACGCCCGTCAAATTGCTCAAAATGCAAAAGCTGTTTGTTTCTTGGGATCATCTTACCGTGATAAAATGATTCATAGGCTAAAATTAAACAATCAAACAGAGAAAAATCATATTTACACTATACCCAATGGCTTGGATCCTTACTGGCTATTAAATAGGCCACCAATGTCAAAGAAAGATCACTCTGTTGTTAGGGTTCTTTTTGTTGGTGGATTCACAAAGAATAAAAATATACGTAGTATTATTAATGCCTGTAAAATACTTAAGGGGGAAGGTAGCCTTGTAGAATTACACTTGGTAGGCGCAAAAAATGAGCGAGATTTTCTGTATTCGATAGGTATGGATTGGATAGAAACTTTTCCTTTTTGTAAAGATAAAAATCAGCTTTCAGAACATTATCGTTGGGCTGATGTTTTTGTGATGCCCAGCCACAGAGAAACGTTTGGGTTGGTTTATGCTGAAGCTCTTAGTCAAGGAACGCCAGTGGTTTATACCAAAGGACAGGGTTTTGACGGATGGGTTGAAGATGAGGCTTGTGGTTATGGCGTCTATCCAGAGGATATAGATAATATTGCACGTGGCATAAAACTTTTGAGCCTCAAAAAACATGTGAACCGATGCGTCGAATCTGCTCGATGTTTTGATTGGCAGGATATAGTACGACAATATGTGAAAACCTATAAGAGTGCCCATTTTTTACATAACACTCATTAACTCGATCGAGTAAAAATTCCATCTCCATTAATATAGGAAGAATAAAACTATGCATATTATATACCTCCATCAGTACTTTAATACCCCTGATATGTCTGGGGGCACTCGTTCTTACGAAATGGCACGCCGTCTGGTTGATTGGGGACATGAAGTCCATATGGTAACTTCATGGCGGGAGCCAACGAATAAAACAGATTGGTTTACTACTGAGGAGGCCGGAATCAAAGTGCACTGGTTACCGGTTCCTTATGGAAATCAGATGAGTTACCGCCAGAGAATTAAAGCCTTTTTTGATTTTGCCTGGAAAGCTGGTCGGAAAGCTGCGGCAATTCAAGGTG
>JAOZLT010000283.1 GCA_029934675.1 Candidatus Altimarinota bacterium
TTGTATGGATTTCGCAGATTGATTATTAGAGTAAAAACTCCTTTTTCCCTATTATCACTCTCGGGTCTGCATGTTGGTAGATATGTAGATGAAGTCATTACTTGTAATTTAGCGGATACTACATCAATACAGGTATTTCCCAAAAAGAGAAACTAACGCTTCTGTTGAATTCTTCAATATAAAGCTTAAAGGTTTCAAAGCTCTTGTGCGTGGTGTAACAGATAAGAAATTCTTTTTATATCATATAACTAAGATTTATGGGTGAATTATTAATTCAAGGAAAAAAACTCCTGACCCGGTGGGCGGCTGTTGGCAATTTGGGGCGGATGTATCAGTCCCCTACGGGAAAATTTGCGTTGCAAATTTAGGTTTGATACAATGGTTTAGGTAAAATGACAAAATTACATTGTTGCGTCATAAATAGAACCAATATGAAAAACTTTTACACAAAATTATTCGCCACATTACTCATTATTGTTTTTGTAGGTGTTTTAAGTGGATGCGGAAGTGGCGAATCTAATGCAACAACTCAGAATCTTAAAGCTTATGATAGTCTGGATTTTTCTATAAACATCGATCCTACATGGAAAATCATTAATGAATCTGACTTTTACTCTGAGATTCCACAAGAAACTGTTGTCGCTTTTACAACGCCGGAAGCATATAACGGATTTTTCATAAATGTGAATATTGTCAAAGAAGATCTTAAGCAGAATGTCTCTTCAGTTGACTATGGTCGTGCGAATATTAATTTGAGTGCGCAAAATCTTACCGATTATCAAAAATTGCAGGAAGTACAAATGGATTTAGGAGGAGAATCTGCATTACTTCATATTTTTCAGGCTCGTTTAAATCCCTCTGAAAAATTAATCAAGTTTGTGCAAATTTATGCGACAAAAGGTAATTATGGTTACATCGTATCTGGTGGCATGCTACCCGATACACCAAAGCAAATACGTGATTTAGTTGGTGCTACAGTAACAAGCTTTCGATTGAAATAAATATGAGGAAAAAAAATACAAAAAAGGAGGTTTTCCTTTTTCTAAAACAAAATAAATCCGCTACTGTATCTACAGTATCTTTTGAGAACATGCCAGAAGCATCCACAATGTACTACGGAGTAGATAAGGATTTTACTTTTTATATTGCCGTAGGTGATAAAACCAGAAAATATGCTAACTTAAAACGCAATCCCACAATTGCATTAGTGATGACAGATGAGTATATGCAACAGACAGTTCAGGCAGAAGGCAAAGCTGAAGAGTTGCATTCAGTGAGGAATAACTCTAAAGCTATAAAAACCCTGACAGAAGTTTTATCTCCAAATATCTGGCAGACTATTGCTCATATATGGGATCCAATTCCACCTATAATTAAAATGAATAATGGAAAAATCGTAATATTTAAAATTATACCTACATGGATGAGATGGGCGGATTTTCAAGCCCCTGTTGATAAGGCTGCGAGGGAATTTTTTCAATTATTGATTCCGTAAAAAGTCTCAAGTGCGAGTGCGAGTCGCAAGTATCGTAAATCGGCCTTGAGACTTGAGACTCGCACTCGCACTATTTTAGTGTAAAAGTCCCACTATCACTCACCTCTCCTCCTCCAATCCTATCATATACTCTTATTTCGATAGTGTATTTACCGATTTTAACATCCTTTGTAGGAACATATACACCACTTGGTGAAGGAGCGATATTATCTTCAAGTACTAAATGTCCTCCATTCCCCAATAAGCTATCTTTCTTCATAGCAATATTCCCATCAGGATCTGTAACTAGTATATCCATATCCACCCAGTTCTTTCCTTCTTCATCTTTTGCAAACGGACCGACTGCCATTAAAGCAAAATGCACAGGCTCACCTCTTACATAAACAGGGTTATCTAAAAAATCTATTACGCCATCCTCATGCACTCTGGCAAATACTGGTTTTTCGTATTTCAGATAAGTTTCTTTTGATTTATCGACAATGTTTTTTACATCTTCTTTTTTGGCAACCTTTTCGGCACCTTTGGCAGGAGATTCTGATAATCCAATATTAAAGCTAACAGGTTTCATAATAAAAATGAGACCGACTGCAATTATCAGTGTACCAGCCACTATAGAAACTTTTCTCCATGACTTTTTATTCTTTCTTTTAAATAATTTTTTTACTTTTTTTAATAGCTTTTTCATCAGATTTAGTGGTTATGGAATTGGATGACTGGTTAAATATAGATTTATTCTCGAAAAAAATCCAGCCTATCTAAAAGGCTAGGATTTGTTTTGGTGTATATGGCAACTTACTTATTAAAATTTTGTATGGATAAAACTTTTAATCAGTTTTGACAGCATTCTTCCTATTTCAGAAAAATCTTTATAATGTTAAAAAGGCTTATATATTTATAGACTTTAAGTTTGGTAAACAGCAAATATATAATTTCTGGATTCAATTACCCCCTATATTACAAAGTTGTCTTTTCTTCTTCTTTTGCCGTACTTTATTCTATTTTTATATTTTCAAAACTACGGCTACCGGGCATAGTCATAGGACCAATAATGCCTACTTCCACTTTAATTTTTGAATTTACTTTTTTAATATCAAATATACCTCTGTGAAAATACCAATTATTACATTTATCAAAAGAAAAATTATATATGCGTTTTTTATTATAAAAAACGTCAATGGACACAGCACCATGTAAGTATCGTTTCTCTCTTTTGACTTTGTAAATGTGGCCCTGTTTATACACCAATTCATCATTCCAAGTAATAATAATACTTTCCTTAGGAATTGATTCATCAATATTTACCTCAAAGCGATCTAAATTTATAAAATAACTGAAAAATGTCCAAATTCACTATTTGCAAGG
>JAOZLT010000284.1 GCA_029934675.1 Candidatus Altimarinota bacterium
AGCCTGTTCTAAAAATATATTGGGTGAGCTGGCGATTGATAACTATCAATATATCTCCAGCCCAACGAACGGGCTGCTTTACATTCCGGAAACCGATAGCTATGCCGGACTGGTCATGTTCAAGAAGGATTCCGCCTGCCCGCTCTGGAACGACTATACCTATGCATCCACCCTCCAGGCGGCCGATGCGGGGATCGACGGCATGTGGACCGACAACTACGGCCCGTGGGATTCGTTAAATTTGAAGCCTGTAAAAATTGCGTTCGGCGACTGGTCGGTTGCCCGCTTCCGCGATCACCTGACGAACTCATTCAGTTCGGCCGAGCTGTTGGCGATGGGCGTAACCGATGCATCAACCTTTGACGTGCGTGCGTATATGAAGGATGTGGCAACCGGGTGGGGATGGGATGGAGTCAACCTGAACAGTGCGGTCTGGAGCCGTTCGGACTGGCTGGATGATCCGGTGTGGAGAGCCTACCTGATTTATAAGCGACAGATTGGAACCGAAGCCCTTTCAAACTATTATGCAGCTGTGAAATCCGCGGCACTTGTCGGTGGAAAGGATGAGTTTCTTGTGGCGGCCAATGATATTCCCGGCTTCAGCTTCGGCTGGTGCCGCGGCGATCTGGATATGGTCAGCACGGAATTGTCGATGGGGTGGGGGCTGAGTACCGGGTCGGATGGGTTTACGTTGCCACCGGTCGGGCGTTGTACGTCGTTTTATAAACTCGCCCGCGAGCATGCCAAAAGCCGCTTTGTCAATGTTTGGCTTTACGACAACCATTATGATTACGAGTTCTCACAGGATGAGCTTTGCAATGTGGTTTTCTATGAAATGCTGGCGACCCACGCTCTTCCCAAGCTGGATCCGAACAACGACGGCTTTGCGGGTGATAAATATCTCATCGGCGACTTTTTCGAATTTGTCGAGGGGGTCGCACCCGTTTATGGCGCTCGCCTTCCGGTTGAAAAGGTAGGCCTCTATTATTCATCGTCGTCCGTGATGCGGCAGTTGACCCCAAATGGGTTTGATGAGTTCGATGCCCAGCCGCACCAGTTTTCGTTTTGGGGATGGGGAACCGCGCTGACCGAACTGCATATCCAGTACCGCGCCCTTCCGGAGTGGAAATTGACGCCCGACGAGCTGGCCGGTCTGGAGATGGTGATCCTGCCCAATGTCGATGTGCTCGATCCCGCCGACGTGACCGGTGTATTGGAGCCGTGGCTGAATAGCGGCGGACGCCTGGTGATTGCCGGGGACTGTGGGGAATATCTCGGCGAGTCCGGCAATTTCGCCCTCAACACCAACGGCCTTGCGGTGGCTTCCATAATCAATCATGCCAACGTAACGGTACTCTCCGGAACCCTGGGCATGGATTACTACCTCGACTACGAAAATCGTAGTGCCGCCCAGCTCGCACAGTTTGAATCGGCGCTTGCCGGCCGGACGCCGCTGGTGGATACGACCGCTTCGGAGTGCGCCGGAATCACTCTTTATACCGACGAAGCGGCTGGACGTTTTTTCATCGACGTCAACAACGTGGATATCAACACCTCGACGTTTGTTGTGACGGGAACCGGCACGATTGAAATCGAGGCAAAGCTTCCATTGTGGCTTGAGGGTCAGCGCTTGCAACTATCGGTTGTAACACCGCAAAGCACGCCGACGGTCCAGTTTTTAGAGGCCTCTTCACCCCATGCGATTCGGGTCGAACTCGGATCGATTGACTATTATGCGGGTCTGGTTATTGAGAAAGAGGCGGAGTGGACGGCGTGGCAGGACGCGAATTTCACGCCGTATGAAGTCGATACGGGCCTTGCTAATATCGATGAAGATCCGGATGGCGACGGGGTGGCCAATGAGCAGGAATATATTGGCGGCTCCGACCCGCGCGATGCGGAATCTGTTTTCGAGATGAGCATGGGGATGGATCCCGGCGGAACAGGAGTTCAAATTGGTTTTGACAGCGCAACGGGGCGGATTTATTCCGTTTACTACCGGACCAATTTATTGCAGGGCTTCTGGGGAATGCTGGGAACCAGCCTGCCCGGAACCGGAGAGGAAATCATGGTTGAGGATACCAACGAATGGCCGAGCGTGTTCTATCGCATTGAAGCGGAGCGGAACTAATGGGGCATCGATGAATAGTTTCAACAGGAGGAACAATGAAGCATAAATGGATAACAATCTTACTGATATTTTCCTTGGCGGCGGGAATGATGGCGGCAGAAAAGCCAAATGTGCTTTGGTTGGTGAGCGAGGACAATAGTGCGAGCTGGATCGGGTGCTACGGTAACGAAACGTCCAAGACTCCAAATATTGATCGGTTGGCGTCGCGTGGATTTCAATATATGAACGTCTTTGCGAGTGCGCCGGTTTGCGCGCCGTCGCGCAGCACATGGATCACGGGAATCAATGCGCTTTCGATGGGGACGCATCCGATGCGAATCCGCTGCAATATTCCGCACGACCGGATTCCCTATTATCCGGACGTCCTTCGGAAGGCGGGCTATTATTGCGCCAACTTCACCAAGACGGACTATAACATTGGTGGGCGAAAAGATTCCGATTGCTGGAACGAGGCCAAGGTGCTGGATTGGGACAACCTGAAAAGGCAGCAGCCCTTTTTCCAAGTGATCAATATCGCGGAGACGCACGAGAGTCGGGCCAAATTGTATCTGAACGATCTCCGGCAGGATCCGGCAAAGGTAACGCTGTTTTCCTACCATCCCGATATCCCAACGGTTCGTAAAAACTATGCCCGCTACTACGACTGTATCGAAAATATGGACACTGTCATCGGCGAAAAACTCCAGGCGTTGGAAGATGCGGGGCTGGCCGA
>JAOZLT010000285.1 GCA_029934675.1 Candidatus Altimarinota bacterium
GTGAATTTTATTGTTTTTTTTATTAAAACCAACTTATGCGGAGAGATGTCTGAGTGGTTTAAGGTACCGGTCTTGAAAACCGGCGTGGGTCAAACCACCGTGAGTTCGAATCTCACTCTCTCCGCCATATATTAAAACTCAAGTCGTCTATTTTTTGATTTCTTTATCCTGCAACGCCCAGTCTCTGTGGGGTGTTGAGGTATATTACACCTCTCCTTCAAAAACATATCCAGCCAATATATCCCTCGAATTTTCTCTCTTTTGCCTGTTCTCCTCTCTGCATAGTTCGCCTTGGCTTTGAAAAGGAAGGTATCAGGAAGCCTTATAGCATAGGGCTTTGCAATGTTTTTGAATTTTTGAGAGTTCGAATCCCCTCCGACGGGGCAATTGGCGGTTCGAGTTGTTTTTTAGAAATGTAATAATTATTGAAAAATGAATGATATTATGTATACTCCAATAGTATGATGATAGATTTTTCAAATACAAATATACTGCATAAACAAGAACTTGTTGAACTTTTCAGATCTACATTCACAGACTCCGAAGGAGCTGACGAAGGTATACGCATTTGTGATCTTGTTAACAAACTCATGCTTTCTACAAAGGACGCAGACCTCTACGGTTTTAAAGCTGAGGAAAACGGCCGAATAATAGGCGGTATATTTTTTTCCCGTTTATCCTACAATCAAGACAATCGCACTATATTTCTACTTGCCCCTGTTGCTGTGGCAACCAGTCATCAGAAAAAAGGTATTGGGCAAAAACTCTTGAAATATGGACTTGATGCTATTCGGAAGGCCGATGTTGATGTTGCTTTTACATATGGAGATCCAAGCTACTACTCTAAAGTGGGGTTTGTATCAGTAGATCAAAAATTTGCTGCTCCACCATTTAAACTTAGCTATCCTAATGGTTGGTTAGCTCAATCACTCACTGATTCAAAACTAACTGCGCTTAAAGGTAATTCCAATTGTGTTGATGCCTTTGACGAGCCAGCGCTTTGGTAGTATTTTCTACATAGGTTATGATTTATTTAAAATTGAAAATCAATTTGCAGTTTGATGAGTTAAAGCCCAACCGCAACCCTCGTTCTTCCCAGATTGCTGGAAATGCTGGATCGGTTAGGTCTAGTTCAAGATGCCCCGCGGGGCTATGCCGATCACTGTGACAGAAGATGAACTGTATAGTAAACTTTCAATTGAAACACACCGTCAAATTGATGACTACAATCAGGAATGGGAGGAGCGGTGCGGAGAGTGATCCGCACCGTTTTATTATTTTACAAAGCTTCGAAATATTTTTTTATTTTGTAGGAAATGAGCTTTATTCTTTCTTTAATAAAAAGTTCGTAATTATCAATCGTTCCATCCAATACAGTGTTAGGAATAGCTAAGTTATCAAAATTTTCCTTAAGCTCTTCCTCTGTTTCTATGTTAATAAATTTATTTTTTATCGATTTCTCTAAGTATTCTTTTGGAGATAAATTAGATAATTTAATGTTAATTGGTTGTTCACAATATACATAATTAGCAGCCTGATTACACCCATTTACTTTTATACCATTGGAAATCAAATAATCTTTAGGATATATGTGATGGATGTCTCCGCGACCACCATCAAGCATATCTCTTACTAAAATGTCTTTTGATAAAAAAGCTTTACTATTATTTTTTACCAAAGAAGCCAAAAAGATAAAATATAAAGGGTGTTCTTTCCCAGCTATTTCTAATTTAGATGGAAGAGTGTTTTCCCAGAAATTATCTGAAATCTGATTTTTAACTTCATTACTAACAAATTCATCTATATCCATTTCATTTATATTATTTATCTTCTTTATATCGCTTTCAATTTTTGATTCTGCTGTATCCAGAGAAGATAATACAGAGAAAGCATACCACTTAGAAACAATCTTCTCTATTTTGTTTTCTGATACATTTTTGGATCGTAAGTAAAGATACAAAGAATATGAAAAGTTTATACGGCCTTTTGAAGTTATAAAAGATGACTTAACAAATCCTAAAGATTTAATAATCATTGTAAATCTTTCGTAATTCGTTTGATTTACACATTCCAAAACACCTTCTTTTAGAGCCTTAAAATTTTCCTCTGCAATTTCCTCAAATGTTTCTTTTTTTTCAAAATCACGCCCAGAAAGCAGTGGTACAAAATATTTCATGCTACCACGAGCAAATTTATACGTATAAACAACTCGCAGTATATCGTTATAATCCATTTTATATATTAGGTTGTCTGTTTCTGTAATCCACTTGATTTTCTTCAAATATTTTTCATTAAACTCTGAATCATTTTTAATAACATTTAGATCTTCTTTGTTGAGAGATAGATGCGAGAAGTAATCAATGATCTTTCTGATATTAACGCCATCAAACCTATCCGTAGAAGCAATCTTAGACATCACAAAATCTTGTTGTTTTAGTTGTGTTCCTGCAGAGTTTATTCTTTCAAAAATATCTGCTATTTCTTCTATAGTGAAATCATGACCTAAATTTATAACACCAATCTGAGCTTGTTTTAGCAAATATAGTTTGTTGATATTTTGTGCAATAATATCTTTATTTGCTTCAGGGTTTGATTTTAAGTATTCTTTTATGATGTCAAAAGAGTTTGGCGTGCTATAGATAATTGAAATATCTTTGATCCAGTTTTTATCTTTTTCAATGGCGACCGTTTTTGTTGCAAATTCCTCTGTATCTGGATTGAAGGAGATCACAATTTTTCTTTTTTTATAGTTAGCATCAAGAACTTCTTGTCCTAAAATAGCCGTTGATATAGCCGTTATTCTTTTTTGTCCATCTATAATCAGTTTACTTCCAGCAATATTT
>JAOZLT010000286.1 GCA_029934675.1 Candidatus Altimarinota bacterium
TGTTCTTCCATTGGATGGTAGAGGTTGGAATAAAAGAATAGCAGATCCAACCGGAGTGCAAATAGAGTAGATCTTGAACTCAGACCTACTAGGTTTTAAAAACCTAGTAGGTCTGTTAACACACAAAACAAAAAAAATGAAAACTAAAATTACTTCTATTCTTTTTCTATTTTTAATTAATACACTTTTTTTTGCCTCGAATACTATTACAGATACAATTGAACTACACAACAAAAACCTAACGGTAAAAATTTCATTACAAGGAGCGGAGATCATCAGTATGTTTAATAAGAAAGAAAATATTGAACATATTTGGCAGGCTAAAAAAGAATCTTGGAATCATCATGCTCCAATTTTATTCCCTATTGTAGGGAAGTTAAAAGGGGGCAAATATCAAATTGACGATAAAGAATATAAAATGAAAATTCATGGTTTTGCATCAAAACAAGAGTTTAGTGTAAAATCACAAACCAAAACAAGTCTGGTATTAGAAATAAGAGAAAATTCAGAAACCCTCAAAATTTATCCGTTTAAATTCAGATTGCAGGTGAGTTATATATTAAAAGGAAATAGACTTTCAATTACAAATTCGGTTGAAAATACAGATACAAAAGAAATATTTTTTTCTATTGGTGCTCATCCCGGATTTAATGTTCCGTTTAAAGTAAATGAAGAATATAATGATTATTATTTAGAGTTTTCGTAGAATGAAACCGTGGCACGATTACCTTTAACAAAACAAAAAGGATTATTAAGTGATCATAAAATTGAAAAATATTTTGATAATGTGAATGAGTTACAATTGAACCATCTTTTATTTAAGGATAGAGTTATAATTCTTGAAGAGCTTAAATCTAAAACAGTAAGTATAAAAAGTAAGCACTCAACTATGCATGTGAAAATTGGAATTACTGATTTTCCATTTCTTGGTATTTGGTCTGCTCCAAAACCTTCAGCGACATTTATTTGTGTAGAGCCCTGGTATGGTTTGTCGGATAGCTATGATACTTCCGGTGATTTTAAATCCAAAAAAGGAATTCAATCGCTTGAACCCAGAAAAAGTTTTTTAATGAAATACTTTATTGAAATTGCACATTAAATATTTAACCAAAAAGTAGCTTTTAAAAAGATAGACCTCATTCGTGGTTCAAATACATCGCCAGTATGGTAACCATCTTGATAAATTAAAAAGAGATCAGATAGAGGTCTGTATCTCCATTCAAATTTTGAATATATTCCCATACTTTCATCCTGTGAATTAAATTGTATTTCCGTATTCCAGGTTAATTTTTTTGTAAATGTAAAATTAAAAGAGGGTCCAAGATATATTATAGATGTTGAAGTTGGATGAGGATCTGGCAAGGTAATATAGTCAATAGTTGATTTTAGTGATGTGTTAAAAAAGGGTTGAATACGATAGTTTAAAGTAAGTTTACCAGTATATTTATTACCTGAATAATAGGTTCCTCCTGTTGCCTCTGCAACATAAGAGAAAAGTTTTGATTTATCTGAAGTATATTTTAAAAGTAGGTCTCCATAATGATAATCTCCAACAGGTAGAGGCACAGCTCCCGGTTCCTTTGTTGGGTCAAATGGTTTATCCAGATAAGTGTATTTTCTTTCATATTCGGCTCTGAATTCGGATTGATTATAAAATTTCATAAAATAGAGAAAACTATAATTATAATCAGTGATTTCAGAAGTACTAGGATTCCAATCAAGAACTCCTAGAAAATATGTACCAATCATATTTATTTTTTTATTTTTTGGATAAAATTTAGGTCCGAACTTTTCACTGAACATAGCTGAGTTTGGTCGTTTGATAAAACCCAGATCAGATTTATAATCCCCACCTATATAACGCGTATTTAATTGAGAGATAAATTTTCTACTATTATAATTAAGGTATGCGCCGGCGGATAAATCTTTATCACCGGCCTCTGGTGTAACAGATTTGTGAAGATATGCCTTACCGTTCCATCGGTTATTATTAGAGTAATAATTAAAATCTGCGCCAAAAACACGGTTAAACATGTCTTTTTCTTCAACATAGTCAGGGGCTTTTGTAGCCTGACGGTTGATAAAAAATGCCGAAATATTAGATTTTTTAAAAACTTTTTGTTCAACGGCAACTACCAAATTGTTATCGCTTGGAATCTCATTGTTTTCATCTTTTGCTGTTTGAACATCTATTAAGCCGACTCTTAAATTTTTAGTAAGTTTACCTGTAAAACGAGTACCTGCAAGGATGGGAACCTCAATATCATTGCCATCTATATCTTTTCCATAACCTATTCTTCTGGAGTAAAAGGGTTGTGTTTGTTTCTCTTTTCCAAAATTAGCAAAAAGGTCAGCATTATCAAGGAAGAACTGACGCTCCTCATCTACATTTAATTCGAAACGTGTTATATTGGTAGCTCCTTCTGGAGGACTGGTACTTGAAAAATCAGGATTTATAGTAATATCCAGATTTGAGCCAGATCCAATAGGAATTTTGGCATCGCCACCTGCATTAAATTTTGATTCACTTATGTCAGTATCATAATTTTTTGCTGTACTAAATAGAGCATAAGGGATGAGAGCAATCGGATTTCTTGATTTTTTAAGTGGTTTTTCAAAAACCATTGTACCCATAAACCCCAAATCTTCAATATCACGATTTCGAGGTATTTTGGCCCAGGTTGTATTAATTTGTGATTGAGGATCATTTCTATAGCAATTAAATCTCCAACTTTTTACATTATCATTATACTTAAAAGCAAAAGAAGGAATCTCCAATTCAACGGTATAATACCCATCATACATCTTTGCTTCACCTTTCCAGGTAGTATCCCAGT
>JAOZLT010000287.1 GCA_029934675.1 Candidatus Altimarinota bacterium
TCGGATTGTGGGGGGTGATGGTGGCCGATATGGTGCAATTCGCCATTGCCATGATCGGGGTATTTGCCGCTGCCCGGGCAGCTTTGAATGCTCCCCAGGTTGGAGGCCTGTCGGGCCTCGTGGAGAAACTCGATCCGCAAACCCTGGCCTTCTTTCCGGATATGAGCAACAGCTCGGTTTTCGGATCGGTCCTGGTGATTCCCCTGGCTGTGCAATGGTGGGCGGTTTGGTATCCCGGTGCCGAACCTGGTGGCGGCAGCTACATCGCCCAGCGCATGTTGGCGGCCAAGGACGAAAGCCACGCCATGAAGGCTGTGCTGTGGTTCAACGTGGCTCACTACGCTTTGCGGCCCTGGCCCTGGATTCTGGTGGCCCTGGCCTCCCTGTTGGTATTCCCGGAACTGTCTGACATTCGCGCCGCCTTGCCTCACATCGATCCCTCGTTGCTGGGCAATGACATTGCTTATCCGGCCATGCTCACCCTGCTGCCCCACGGGTTGCTGGGATTGCTGGTGGCTTCGTTGACTTCCGCCTATGTCTCCACTATGAGCACCCACTTGAATTGGGGTGCGTCATATTTGGTGCACGATCTTTACCAGCGTTTCCTTCGTCCGGACGCAGATGAAAAGCACCTGGTGATGGTTTCGCGTTTTACGACCGTTGGTTTGATGGGATGTGGGATCCTGTTCACCCTGCTGATGGATACCGCGAGCGAGGCTTTCCGGTTGCTGCTTTCCTTCGGAGCCGGCACCGGTTTGATCTATCTTCTGCGCTGGTACTGGTGGCGTATCAATGCCTGGAGTGAAATATCCGCCATGGTGGTTTCGTTTGTGGTGACACTTACGGTCCACCTGCTTGGTCGTGCGGGTATTTTCAATCCCGGACCAGACGCGGCTCTGCTTTGGACTGTTGGAGTGACCACTTCCGTCTGGATTCTGGTGACCTATCTGACCCCGGCGGTGGATCATGAAATTCTGAAAGGATTTGTTCGCCGAATCCGGCCGGCTGGACCGGGTTGGCGAGATTTTTACCAAGGTGAAGCGGCTTCAATGGACAATTTGCCACGCTCTCTGTTGTCCATGTCCCTGGGATGCACTTTTGTCTACACGGCTTTGTTTGCAACGGGCAGTTTTCTCTATGGACGCACGCTCAATGGCGCCATCCTCGTGGGAATTGCCATTTTATCAGGTTGGGGATTGAGCAGGCTGATGCGCGGTCAACAATCCGGGTCCTGAACCAATTCAGATCGCGGCAATGATTTGCCGTAGCTTGTCTTCCACAGCCAGCAGTTCTTCGAGCAGCTTCAGTTGGGCTCGGGTACGCTGCAAATTGTGCCTCGGCATGTCGATTCGGTAATACACATCGCCGGCCAGGTGATCGGCCAGGAAACGCAGCGCCTGTTCGTAGGTGATGACCAGGGCGCCATCCACCAGGAGTGATTTCTCCGTGTCGGTCAGCCAGTCGCGTGCCCCTGACAAGTATCCCTTTGCCAGGTTTTCAAACACTGCTTCCCTTACGACCACAAGTTCAAGATCGGTTTCATCCTCCGGACGACCAGTGACGGCGGTTCGAACCAGGTCGCCGAAATCATGGGGCGCGAGGCCCGGCATGGTTGTGTCCAGATCAATGACACAAAGGGCTTCGCCCGAGTCCGCGTCGACCAGAACGTTGTCCAGCTTGGCGTCGTTGTGGACTGAACGGATAGGCAGGCTGTGGGACGGCAGGCGACCCGCCAGTTCTGCCAGGGCACACAGACGGTCCACCTCTTTCCGGCAGTCGGCGAGCCGGTCAAAAGGATCCAGTTTCGTCGTTTTGAGCAGGGCCACCAACCTGGCTGGTGTGTCGTGAAATCCTGGCATAACTTCCTTGAGTTCGGGTCCTTCCCCTGCAGCAACCAAACCGGGGAAGCGGCCCAAAGCCCGTGCCGCCCCGCGGATTTCTGCCGATGAGGTTGGATTGGCCGGGCGTGCATTGGTTATCTGGATAAGACATCGCCAAACGCCGCCCGCATCATCTTTAAACCAAGGATGGTTTTCGGGACCATCAAGATAGACCAGGCGGTGGCGGGGGTTTATATCGCCAAGGCGGCGCAAGGCATTGTTCACACGAATCGCCGCCGTCTTTGCATTCTCGGCAATGGCTTTGGGGTCGCTGAAGACGTCCGAATTCAGCCGCTGCAACAGGCGCGGACCCACCGGTGTGTCAAGACGCCAAATGGTGTTGATTAATCCTTCGCCAAAGGGCACCGGAGAGGTTCCCGATCCATCCAGGCCGAAGCCCGCAGCCGCCTGGTTTATTACCGCCAGCTCCAACAAACGGCGGGCCACTCGCTCTCGATCTTCCGGCCAGGTCATGCCGCACCAGCGATCCGGTGCCGTCACCACTTTGACCTTGATCATGCCGGATTGCACCGCATCATCGATGGCTGCGGGGAGGAAACACTCGTCATGTTCCAGGTTCCCCTGGGCAAGGAAGTTCGTAAGATAAGATTCAAGCAGGGGGAATATTTCAGGTGTGAAAGCCCAGGCGTTCATGGACACTGGCGCGGTTAAGGGCAACTGGGGCCCTGAATCATTTCCTTCGGCGATGCATCCCTGGGCATCAATGACCGACTGTTCACGCATGGCCGAAAGCATTCCATCTGCATGGGTTTCGCAAATGGCCCGCGACACTGTCCCTGCTTTCGAGAGAGTGGTGCCGAGAGGGTAACCCAACATTGCAAAGGCAGGTAACTGCCCCTCTTGTTCCAGGGCTGCAGCCAGGACTCTCGGTGCATTGGGGCCGTAATGGTCGTCTGCATTGAATAGCAGAAACGGGCCGGTC
>JAOZLT010000288.1 GCA_029934675.1 Candidatus Altimarinota bacterium
GCAACACGCCACGGCGTGTATCTACGGGTATTGAATATTTTATTGTTGTACTTGGATTAAACGGATTTGGATAATTTTGCGACAAACTATATTCTGTTGGAATATGTTTTTGTGGATTATTCTTAACCCCAACTGGAACGTAATTGAAATTTGTATTATAAAATCCTATTGCATCATTTGCTATTTTCTTTGTTACATCAATAGATTCTATGGCTGAACTGCCACGCCCAACAACAAAGGCAACCAAAATTTCTACTGGTTTATTAGGTTGTAAGGTAAATGTTCCTGTAGTTGCCATCATGTCTTGATCTATTGGTTCAATATTAAGCCAGCCTTCATTTCTTACTGGATCTCCTGAATACATATAATGAGCTGGTATATTTGAAGCTTCAGCACCTAAATCAGCACCATTTCCAAGATTCCAAGTACTTACATAGAGGGAATCACCTGCCTTACCTCTTCCTCCAAGCATATAGTTTCTTAATTCAAAATGTGTGTCTGGATCACCTTGTGTTGGATGCGAACTCATATAGTGAGAAAATGAGTTCATGTTTTGATTTTTTGCACCAACAAATTCATCTTTAGCAAAAAACTTTCCGTTAAAATAATTTGCCGTATCAAGTGGTGTATCTATTCCAGCATCATAAACTCCGTTACCATTTTCATCTACAAAAGTCTCACCAGCAATATAGACTGGAGCACCTTGAATAATAGTAGTAGCAAAAGCCGGAGAATTTATTCCATAATTACTATCGTTTCCATCATTGTATGCATATCCAGAATTTAGTGCAGTATCACAACCAACCAAATCATCTTCATAATCCCCAATATCTGCATCACACATTGAAGAAAAATATACTGAATCATATATTGTTGAGCTTTTGTTTTCAATTATATATCTAATAAATAATACTCCATCTAATTTTTCATGTGTACTTGGAGAATATCCGAAAACAGTTTGGTGTATCTCTATATCTTTCGGATCAACATTAAATCTTCTTAATGAGGCAGGAAGCCCATCATTAAAAACAGTCCAAGCCATTACATCACCAATTAAACCTGGACGGTCTTCATTTACATCCCAAACACCGTTGCTATCCAAATCGATCGGATTATAAGCACCATCTCTATCTCCATCATAAAACTTTGCTCCTTGTTGAACCGCATATTTCCATACCTTCCATGATAATCCAAACTGCGGATCGCTACTTTTAATTATATAAATTACATTTAAGGGATCTGTTTTTTCGCTACCCACTATACCTGATATGTAATCTTCAATCCTTGTCCCTGAATGAACAGCATTTGCCCAAAGTTCTCCATTGTCGTAACCAGATAATCCAAAACCTCCAGACCAAAGAACTACAGATTCATCATAATGACCGTAATAATCATCCATTCCATCTAAAATAACATCTGCTAAATTTCCTCTATTATTTATCGGCATTTTAAATCTATTAATATCCAGATAATACTTTTCACTTGTAGACGGTATCGCAAGATTTATAAATCCTCCAAAACGCTCTGTATAGTTACCCCTGTTATCAGTTACTGAAATTGAGTATTTTAGAATATCACTAGAATCTAACCCATACAAGATTAAACCAAATAATGAGTCATTTGCAACAGCATCGTTATGTAAGCCATCGTCAAACATCTGAACGGAATCTTGTGGCATTTCGTTTATTGTATAATGCAGAAATACTTGATCTATTGATTCATCATCAAAAACTATTGCATTAACTGTTACTGTGTCTAATGATGTTGGAGTTTCTATAAAATGTTCAATATTTATTATTTCTGGAGGCGTATAAATATCCTCTGATGTTCCTACATTGCCATACCAGAGTGAATATAATTCATCCTCTGTATCTGTTGAGTGGCTTTTTCTATCTGAAGCAAAGCTTGCATATAGTTTTTTTGAATTTGAATTTATACGTAAATGTGAATCAGGTCCAAGATATTTAGTAAACTGTTTTGGAGTAGACCATGACAATCCCATATCTGTAGATTCTATCACATAGTAATCACCAATTATTGAACTATTATTTACCAAGTAAATTAAAACTAATGTCCCATCATTTTTCTTTACAACCGATGGTTCAGAGTATATATTTGAGTCATCTAATATTGTTGTAGCATTTTCAGGAGTTCTTCCCCATACACTTGTTTTACATAAAACATTTCCACTTTGGCTATAAATAAACTTAATGCTATCGCCAACCGATATTACATTTTGAGATTCTTCTCCAGAAGAGTTGCTCCACATATAATTCCAAGATACACCATCATCATCACTAGATATAGTCTTAAGAGTTGTTGTGGAAGACCACTGTTCATTATAACAAAACCAAAGGATATTATCATCAGTTTGTGAGAACTTACCATGCCCACCAGTGGGTCTATTAATAATTTCATTATTATCACTCCATGTTACACCATTATCTATTGAAGTAATTGTATGATATGCTCCCCAAACAGGTATACCTCTCTTTTTATATGCGATAATTATTTTGCCACTATTAGTTTTGTAAGTAGCTAAATCTTGATTGCCCAATCCGTCAGAAACTGAATCAACAACTATACTTGCTGCTCCCCAACTTATTCCATCGCTACTTCTTGACAATTTTACTTGATCAGATTCAATCCAGAAAAATAGGAGTTCTCCATTATCCAATTCTACAATGGAAGAATTAAAATGTGTTTGTGTTCTATCTTGTAATGGAAATTCTATTATTTCTGATAGTTGAGCAAACAAATTGATAGTTAAAAACAAAAAAAACAATGTTAAATTTTTCATGGCTTCTCTCATCTAA
>JAOZLT010000289.1 GCA_029934675.1 Candidatus Altimarinota bacterium
TTTCCGTTGTCGGGTGGTGGTGTTTCAGCAACCTTATAGTCAGCCTGCTTACTCCCCGTTGTGTTGTCACGTTGTACAGCATTATCCATTTGTCCGTCCATTGCCTCAGCCTGCTTTTTCGTTTCCTCTGCGCTGTTCATATACTCAATACGGGCATTGTACTGCTTGGAACTTTTGATTTTGTCTTTGATAAAGTTAGGCAAAGATTCCACATAATCAAGATCAAACTTTTCATTGAAATTAAATTCCCGTGAAGGATTGATTTGTGGAGGGCATTTAACGCCTTGTGGCAGACCTGATATTCCACCTATGTTAGCGTAGGTATTACCGTTCTTCTTGCTTGTAACGTGGATAATAGACAGCATACAAGGGACACCAAGTAAAGCTGTAATATCGAAGTTATCAGCTTCGTTTTCCGTGAAGCCTTGTCCCCTCCATGTTTCAAGGTGTCTGCGTAAGTTAGCCTTTTCGTGCATCGAAAGTGTGTATTCAATACTTGTTACCATTGGCTGTTCGCCTTTGTCCTCGTTAAATACACGAAGTTCATTTGGAAGTTCAAAAGACAGTCTTACTTTGTCGATTTCCCTTTCTTCCTCTCCCATATACTTTTCGGTTACAGTTCCAATGTGTACCATTTCGTAACACCTTGCAATGTGACTTCCCGATGGGATTAATTCTCTTGGTGCTGATGCACCTACTGTTGCTTTAATCATAGTTTAATCGTTTAAATTGTTTAATTGTTTATTTATTTGTGTAATTGATTCGTTTCTGTTGTACGTAATCATTCATTTCACTACCATACATCGCCCAATTTAAGGCTTGTAACATTCCATTATAAGCAGATAGTTCTGCTAATGTAGCTGTATCAGCACACTTGTCAGCCTTTAATACTATTTCTTCAAATCTTTCTTGCATTTCTTCTTGTGTAGGTTTCATTTTTTCTAAGTTTTAATAAGACGGGAGTATGAAGGCAATTATTACAAAAAAACCTTTCGGGCATTGCTGCTACCGACCCCCGCCTTAACAGTTAATATATCTGTTTCATTGTCGATTCGTAAACGAAGTCCCTGTCCTCGTTAAGACGGTTTAATTCTTCTCCCGTCATTGGTAGTCCATTATAGTCTGCGCTGTCAATAAAAGCGTCAGTATAATCTGGGTGGTCTTTGTAGTCAATATCCGATACAAAGACGTTGCTTATTTTTGTATAATCAAAAGTCATCGTGGTCTTTGTTTTCAATTTCATCAATAGCCGCTTCTTCAATTTCTTCGTACACCTCGCTTTTCCTGCTACTTTCGTTTATAGCAAAGATAAGATCAGATACATCAACCGCAACATTATGGTCACCTTCCTTGTCAAGTTTCATTATCCAAATAACCTCGTCAATTTCAAGTTCTGCGGGGTCTGGTGGTGTTCCTGACCCGTCTGTGTGGTATCTTACACCAGGATGCCCTGCGTGGTAGTGTCCACTAACTTCCAACTGCTGTCCCCAAACATCTACTATTACATTTTCTTTCCCCATTTTTCTAAGTTTTAAGTTTAACTGTTTGAACACCGCAAAAATACAACACACAGATAACAAAGTCAAGTATTTTGTTAATAATCTTTTAATAAAAAAAGCCCGAATGTCTGGGGACAAACGGACTTCAAACCTAAAAAAATGAAAAACTAATTTCTTTAAAAAAACCGCCCCGACTTAAATAAGCGGTTTTGTTACCTTCAAAAAAACGGTTAAGATATTGTTATGCTAAAGAACGCAGCCGTATTAATTCATTTATTTTTTTTGTTGTTGGGGTAAACTGTTCATCAGGGTTCGTAGTGGGTTTACTTTTCGACACAACGTCTGGTTTTTCCGTCCAAACAAAAAAGATTTCGGGATTATGCCATATTTTCCCGTTATGTTCTGTCGCCACCGACTTATATTTTTTCCTGTATTCATTCTGGATTTTACGAAGATTTTTTAATTCTATTTCTTTTTCTATCTTATGAAAATCACTACGCTTACCATTGACAACGTAGAAACCGTTTAAAATTGTCATACAATTTATTTTTGCAAAGATTATAAAAACTGTGAGGTAAAGTCAAGTTTATTTTGACTTAATTTTAATCTTCCAATACATACTACCTTCGGCATAGTGTTGGATAGGGTCGTAAGATAGTCCGTAAACGTGGTCTTTCTTGGTCTGAAACAGTACCTTAGCACTTGCCCCAAACTTATCCTTCCACCCACCAATACCTCCGCCAATATACATTTTGAAGCGGGGTATGTAAGGTTTAGTTACGGTTTTTGTAACTACCTTATAATGAGGGTAGATTTCTTTTGGTGAAATCATACGGGAAACAATCTTGTTCATCCAAAGAACGTCATTGATAACTATAAGTCCGTTGGTATCGTTCAGAATAGTGTCTTGAAGAACCCACTTCGTGAAGTAGGACTGCGCAATTTCCAAACTGTCAATATCGGCAGGAACTTCTACAATGACTTGCTTTTCCTTATCCTTATAAACGATATAAGGCTTAGGGACGTACTCTACAACCGTATCGGGGTAGAGTATCGGTAAAGAAGCAATAAAGCCCGTAGTGTCAAACTGTGGACACTCTGGACACACTTCTTGTGTTGGCTGGCAAGCCCGTTGCAATAGTATAATAACAACTAAAACTATTATCACTAAATAAACAGGCTTTATCTTTTGTAAGATAGCCAATATTTGTGCTAATAGATTTGCCATTATCTTTCCTTATTTAGTTTTTCGATTATCTTATTCTTGTCGGCACTACCCTTAGAACTACCAAAGTAGTAGCCAACAACCGTCCCGT
>JAOZLT010000290.1 GCA_029934675.1 Candidatus Altimarinota bacterium
GTAAAGCACTCATTGGACAGAAAAAACAGAAAAATCGTTTTTTAACAAAAGATCCAACTAAGAATAATGCTGCTACCATCAAGCCTAAAGATGACATAATGATTGTAGCTGGATCTGTAAAATCAACAAAAATCTGGGAAGTATCTCCTGTAAATAATGGCAATATTATACGGGCAGGACAAATCTGACAAAATGGTGTATGCATACCATGTGGGAGTTTTGGTAATCCAAAAAAGGAATTATTGATTGCCAGAGGGATTAAAATAAGTAAAAACAATATTATATATTTGATTGACTTAAGCTTTTTGAAGCTCATTTCATTATATCTCACAAAGCTAAATCCCATTGATTTACGTAGTCTGGTGATCCAATCTTGTAGCGTACCTAATGGACAAACAAATCCACACCAGGCCTTATTCAAAAAGATAAAGAACAATAAAAATATGCCTAAACTTTTTAAAATAGCGATACCTCTCGGACTGAAAATCGTATTCCATGTTGTATTCAATTCATGTTGTACTCCTATCAAATAGCAGCCTCCTGGACTTCCTTCAACATAAGGGCATGAAAATATCGGTAAACGAGAACCAATCTCAATAAAAAAATAGCCTCCGTAAACAAAAATAAAAAATGAAAGTAATTGTATCCAGAATCTAAAACGAGAAACATTGGAATTATTAATATATTTTTTAATCTTAAATTTTTGCATCTTATCTTATTTATTAGATTCGTTAAATTTTATCTCTTTATAAGGTCTTTTTCTACGCTCTTTATAAATAAATATACCAATAACACTGGCAATCATTACTGTAAGAAAAACAACCAGTCCCCATACCATTGATGAATACATGGTACGTGAAGGATGATATCCATCAGACATGGTTAATGTATAATGGATATAAGCATAATCTTTACCATTGTAATGTATATCTTTTTTAAGGGTATAATCTGCTTCAAGCATGTAATAGTAGATTTCTCTTGTATTTAATTCCTGCCACTGTGAAAAATAATCCTGAATAAATTCTGTGTTCAACTCACCTTTTTCATTTGTAAACTGGGTATTACTCCATCCTTTTTCAGTGTTTATCTTTACTTTAACTCCTGTGAGTGGTTTTCCTTCAAAAAGTGCTTTATAAGTTTCCGTTTTACCGGATGACGTGAAATAGTGATAGTCTTCATGTGGATTACGTTGTCTAATAATTTCAAAATCTGTAATTTCCGGATAATAATTTACAGGTCTGGCTTCTAGTTTTTTATGATGTCCGTTACGGCAACTATGATTTAGAAGTTCTGCTTTTGCAATATTGATATGTAAAGTATCGCCCAGATCTTTTTTAATAATTAAATAGGCATTGTAGTACCCCTCTTCATTTAATTCAAACTTGGCATAACATGCTTTGTTCTTTACGAGTTCAATTCCTTCTTTTTTGCCTTCAGGCGACATCAGGGTCATTTGAAAATCTGTACTATCACTAAGGCAAATATATTCAGCATCTGTTACAGAACTTCCTTTTCTTAACCATTGGATGTATTTTGGAGGAGCAGGTCTATAAGATCCCTTACTTTTTTTATTGATACTTTTGGGATCTCTTTTTTTAGTGGAATCTTTAGTTGCTCCACGATATTCACTTTTTGCATTTTCACTTCCACTTTTTGTTCTATCACCTCGTTTTTTTGTTTCTAAAGTAGATAAACGATGCATTCCGGAAGTTTTCACCTCTTTTTCCATACTTTTAGGAGGTGTATTAGAAAGCCAAACAGTTTCTTGAGCAACTACAGGTTGAATTAAAAACAAAGAAATCAGGAACCCACTTAAATAAGCAAGTCCTGATTTTTCAATTTTTATCAATTTTTTTAAAAATAACATAATCCGGTATTTTAATTTTTATTAAAGTTAAAAACGATAGGAAACAGATGTATTTAAATTAATGGGCCATCCCGGAATGTATTTTTTTTCCCAGTGTGATTGATGGCTAACAGGGTCATAAACTTCAGATGCATAAGCATAAGTTGCATAGTTCGTGTCCAATAAATTGTTAATTGCAATTGCTGCCATTAAACCACTCCATTTATACATAAATTTTAGGTTTAGTATGGAATAACCCTCGTACTCATTAACTTCTTCATTATCCATATAATACTTGTCTATGAATTTATAATCTAATGCTGCGGATAAGCCAAATTTAAATCCATACCTCAACCCGGCATTGGCCATATTATGAGGTGTTTTTCTTAGTGTATTGTCTCCATAATCTGGATTATCATTAAACCTGGCATTTAAGTAGGAGTAATTTACATAAGCATTAAATTGTTTGGTAAAGTTATAATCCAGAGAAGCTTCAACTCCAGAGTGTTTGGTCTTACCAATATTTTGATAAACAGGAGTATCAGGGTCTATCTCAGGAATAATTTCTGCAGAAATCTGATCGGTAAAATTCATCAGAAAAAAAGATGCTTGATATATTAATTTGTTATTGACATCGCCTCTAATACCCAGTTCATAATTGGTTAAAAATTCTGGTTTTAAATTAGGATTGGCAATTCCTCCATAAGAACTCCCAACAAATAATTGAGAAATCTGAGGTGGATTGAATCCACGGGCAATATTTCCGAAAACAGTTAGGCTTTCAGACGGGTTATAAGCGAAGCCAAATTTTGGACTAAAAGACGAGATACCGGTTGAGGCAGAAGTATTGTCTATACCTTGTTTAAGTTTATCTGTCCAGTCATAATCAACGATATCATATCGTATTCCCAGAGTAATGGCTAGTTTATCAGTCAACATAAATTCATCTTCTAAATAAATTCCAT
>JAOZLT010000003.1 GCA_029934675.1 Candidatus Altimarinota bacterium
TTATCCGAGTTTGATTTAATTGCAGTTTAAAACAGAAAAATTCGTCACTTTTTAAGGTCGATTAAATGGCTTTTTTAAGCTAAAAAACATACTTCTTCAAAATGATAAAATAATATCGAATCCCACTTTTTACTTTTAATATGTGCTTTTCATGGCTTACTTAAAGTAAAAAACCATACCTCAAAAAGTGACGTAGAATTAAGCAAATATGTTTATGTCTTAAAAAACTGGGGTCTTTTTAGTATTGACAATTACATTAAAATATGGTAGATTTATAGTGTTTTTAAGTGTTAATTTCATTGAAGATTGCTTTAAAATATGCTATAATTAGAAACTGATGCACATACCTTATGAAAAGGAAACCTCAGGGAAAAATTTAATTAAATTCTCATTTAGTGAGAAAGTTTGGCAGTTCGTACGTTTTTGCGTTGTCACAGGTTTGATTTTTTCTTTATCGTTTTTTTCACTTAATTTTGGTGCTTATAAGCAGATTTTTTCTGGAATTGTAAATCCTGATGCTCAAGTAAAAGCCCAGGAGATGTTAGAAGGTGCGGCAGGTGAGGGGATTGAAAAGGCTGTTGCTGACCTACTCCCCGTATTACCTAGTGAAAATGATGTACATAAGTCATTTTCATGGATTGATATTCAAGTTGCACCTACAGATAATCGGTTAGTTGTTCCAAAATTAGGAAAAAGTGTACCACTTGTTAATATGAGTACAGAAAGCATTCAGGGTGAAAATTGGTCTGAATTAGAAAAACAAATTCAGGATGGTTTAAGAAAGGGGGTTGTACATTATCCTGGAACTGCGAAACCTGGTCAATATGGCAATGTTTTTATGACTGGGCATAGTTCTTATTATCCATGGGATTCGGGTAAATTTAAGGATGTTTTTGCAACTTTAAGTAAACTAGACGTTGGAGACCGTTATTATGTGTACTATGATCAAAAGAAGTATGCTTATCAAATTACAGAGAAAAAAGAAGTTCAGCCTAATAATGTAAATGTTTTGAGTCAGCCTGTTGATAAAAAAATATCAACTTTAATGACTTGCACACCAGTTGGTACGACTTTACGAAGACTAATTATAACCGCTGAACAAATCGGATAAATTATTTAATATTTACTAATTAATAGTAGGAATACTTATTTAGAGTGAAATATTAAATACTGGTAAGTATAGTAAATCGTATAATTAAATACCGTATAAGATACATTGTACGGGATTTCTTTTTGAGATATAAGTATCCCCCATCCTCATAAATTTAGAATTTATTTCCTTTGCTTAAAAAGCATAACTAAAATAATAACTTATAATTAGATTAAACTTGCATAATTCCAATCACTTTTCTTAATACTTTTTGAACTACGGTTTCTTCTCCTGCTAGTTCAATACCCATATTAACGAGAGCTAAGGGCATTATATCTTCCCTTTCTTTGGTCTTTTTAGTCTCATCTATAATGTTTCGAAGGTTTTTAGGTGTTAAGTAGTTTGCTATCGGAGTGCTGGAAAAAGGAAGCTTTTTATGCCATTTTCTGGTATTTAAGGTATCTTTTATCTCCGGTAAATATGTTCCGCCTCCTGAAAGCATAATTTTTGAAGGAAGTGACTTGATTTGCTTAAACTCTGATATTGCAAGAACTACTCCTTCAAGCCATACTTCGACATCATCGTTAATGATATTACTTATTATTTTTTTTGATTTTTGTTCAAGTTTATCAGCGGTATATGCGTATTTTAATCTTTCTGCCTCGTTAAATGATATATTTAGCTCAACAGAGAGTCTTTTAGTAAATGTCCGACCTCCAATCCCAAACATTTTAGTACTCGCAACTGAACCATTAGAAACAATTGCTATATCAGTTCCGCCTCCGCCAATATCAATAAATATCGCTGAAAGGTCTTCTTCTTCAAAATCAAGACATCTTGATAAAGCAAATGGTTCAGATACTATCCCTAAAAGTTCAAGCCCAAGTTCGTCTGCAATATTTTGAAGTGCTGCATAATGTATTAGTGGAGCAAAGGAGTTAAAAATAGACATTTGAACTTCTTTTCCTTGAAATCCAAGTAAATTTGCTACTTTATATCCATCAATGCGCACATCAACGATAGAACTACCTACTAATTTAACATCTATTTCCGGGAAACCTGTTTCTTCACTAATCATTTTTCTTACTTCCGCAAATGCTTTCCATTGAAGTTTATGGACAATATTTCTTAGCTCAGAAACGTTGATCTTTGCACCAGTATCCTCGCGCTTATAGGTCATTGTAGAAGTTGCTCCTTTGACATACTCACCAGCAATACCCATAACTAACTGTTGTGGGTGTATACCAGCTTTCTGAGAAGCTATCCGAATAGCTTCTTTTGTTTTTTTTACAATACTTGCAATATCGGTAATCGTGTTATTTTGCATATTTTCTATACGATGATGTATTTTACCGATACCCTTTATTATCCCTCGTTTTCCAATGATTTCTCCGCTCATACTTTGTTTTTCTTCAACAGTGAATAAAATTGCTTTTACATTCTCAGTACCTAGGTCCAGTGCTACTATGGCTTTTTCCTGTGGTTTTCGTTTAAAGAAATTTATAATCATGTTTTGATTGATTTCGTTTGATATCGATTAATCAGAATAAGGCTTATTGAGTCTGTTCGTTAAGTAATTCTAAATAATATTTCTTTTCAAAATCACTAGACTTGAATCCTAGCTTACGAAATGCTTCAAGTAAAGATTTTTTGGCTTTAGGAATCTGTGATTTTGCTTTAACTAATGTCTCAATTTCAAGAAAGTATCCAAGTTTTTTTACAAAGTTTAACTCTATTTGCATATTTCCCATTTTAAATATTTCGCTCTGTTTTTCTTTTTTAAGAGGTAAATTTATTCCAATCTTTTTAAGAAAAGTTTTCATTTTTTCTGCATTTTTCAGATTGAATTCAATTTCTTGATTTACTTCAGTCCCCTGCTCTATTTTTTTGTTTTTAAAATGAAGAATAGATTTTTTTTCCTGTTGACGAATTCGTAGTGCAAAGTTTTTGTTAGATGAATAATAACAATCAATATTATTGACTCTTTTTTTAAAATTAGCGATTTTAGGAACTTCTTTTTTTAATCTCTTATAATCTGAATTACTGAGCCTTACTTTTGCTTCAACTTCAAACATGTTTACTTATTTGCTATTTAATAATTAATATTTAATATTTAGAATTCGATTAACAGTAAGTCTAAAATATAAAATATTAAATATATTAACGGAATATCATTTCATCCCTATGCACCCCAACTCCAATAAAATTAATTGGTGTTTCTAGGAGCTCTTCTAATTTCTTAACATAATCCTGACAGTTTTTTGGAAGGTCACTGAATTTTTTTGCTTTACTTATATCCTCAGTCCATCCATCCATTTCCAAATAATCAACTTTCACTTTATCAAAATCATCAAGAGATGATGGTATATAATTAACCATTTCACCATCGAGTTTGTAGCTAATTCCGATTTTAATCTTTTTGAAACCTCCAAAAACATCCAATTTAGTTAGATTAATACTAGTAATACCGTTTATATCGATAGCATTTTTTACAGAAATTATATCGAGCCAGCCACATCGTCTTGGCCTACCTGTTGTTGCACCATATTCAGCACCTTGATCCTGAAGCATTTTTCCCTCTATATCACCAAGTTCAGTAGGAAAAGGTCCCTCCCCCACTCTTGTTGTGTAAGCTTTCATTATACCCACAACATTCTCAATCTTATTTGGTGGGAAGCCTAACCCAGTACAAGCACCTCCACAAGTTGTGTTGGATGAAGTGACATATGGGTATGTTCCATGATCAATATCCAGATGTGTACCTTGTGCACCTTCGATAAGCACAGTCTTACCTTTCTTATGTGATTTATGGATGTATTCGGTTGTATTAATAATATAGCCTTGGATAATGTCTAAAGCGTCTTTATGAATATTTAATTCTTTTTCAATATCAAATTCAAATCCATAAGTTTTCATGTGTTTTTCGGCATTTGTGCGTAGTTTTTCAGCAAAAGTACTAAAATTAAGCAAATCCCCCATTCTGATGCCTTGTCTTGATATTTTATCGGTATAAGCAGGTCCGATTCCTCTTAGAGTTGTTCCTACTTTTTTACCTTTTTTTCTTTCTTCCTGTATCCCATCAATTATTTTGTGGTATCCGAGTAAAAGGTGCGCACGATCACTTATAAATATCCTGTTATGGACATCAATTCCCTTTTCTTTTAGCTCATTTATCTCCTCTAGTAGCGTTGGTATATTAATTACAGTACCATTTCCAATTATACAAATTTTATCATCGTGTAGTATTCCTGAGGGCATTAAGTGGAAAACGAATTTTTTTGACTCCCCTCCCTCGTTAACACATATCGTATGACCGGCATTAGCACCACCAGCCGATCTGGCAATAATATCGTATTGTGCCGAAAGTATATCAACAAGCTTTCCTTTCCCTTCATCTCCCCATTGAGTTCCTGCAATATAAATAACCTGACCAAGTTTTTTAACGCAGTCAGCTTCATTGGTAATTTGTAGAGTCATTTTTGAGAGGTTTAGAGACCTAAAACATCTTACCTTAGTGGATTTTTTAAGTCAATAAATCTAGCTTGTTAACTCTGTTTATAAATTTTTTTAGTAAATCCACAGGCAAACCTACAACATTCCAATAATCTCCTTCAATCTTTTTAATCCATTTCCCTCCCCTCCCCTCAATTGTCATTGAACCCGAACGGCCTTTCCATTCTCCTGAATCCAGATATTCTTCTATTTCAATGTTTGTAAAATTTCGGAAGTAAAGTCTGGTTTTATCAAAATCTATTAGTTTCTTATCTAGTTTTTTGTTTATTAACGCAAGCCCCGAGTAAACGTCACAATGAGAATTTTTGTAGAGGTTAATTGTTTTTCTGGCATCAGCTCTGTTTTTTGGCTTAATAGATAGAGAATTGTCAGAAAGCACTACAAATGTATCACAACCAAGTACCCATTCATTAGGGTGTTTATCTGCTATTTTTTCAGCTTTTTTAAACGCTATACGTTTGGCAATTGAATGATAGGCTTTAAGTCCTTCTATAACCGCCATTTCATCAATATTGCTTGGAATAGCTTTAAATTTAATCCCCATATCTTTTAAGATATTCTTGCGTTGAGGGCTTTTTGAAGCGAGGATAAGGTAGTTGATCATATTTTTGGATTGACTTCATGTGGACTGCGGATTGATTTCGTATGGGCTTGTAAAGTTTTATTAATCCATTCGTTACCTATCCGAAGTCTATTCGAAGCCCACACGGATTAGCGAACCATCTTATTCACCTCAGCAATTGCTCTTTGTAGTTGTTTGTCGGTAGTTTCACTTGTTCCTTGTATTACTTCAATGTCGGGTTTTATACCACTTCCCTGAATACTGTTAAAATTTGGAGTAAGCCATTCGGCAACGGTGAGTTTTAAACTTGAAGTATCGGGAAAATAATTAACTTCTTGTACAGTTCCTTTACCAAATGAAGTTTCACCAATAATTTTTGCTATACCATGCTCTTTTAGTGCTCCTGCTAGTATCTCTGATGCTGATGCACTTCCTTTGTTGATAAGCACTACCATTGGATAATCCTGTAATTCGCCTTTGCCTGTAGTTTTTTGATTTACATTAAAGTAATTATATTTTATTTGGACAGCGACGGAGTCATTAGGAAGTATATGATTGAGAATATTTATAGCGACATCAAGCAAACCACCTGGATTATCTCTTAAATCAAGTATTACACCTTTAATATTGGTACCTTTTGTGATTATTTCTGTAACTTCACGAAAGTCTTCAGCAGCGCTCTGATTAAAACCCATTAGTTTTATATGCATTATCTTATTATTCCCAACAGTTTCATATTCTAGAGAGGGAACATTTATAAGGCCTCTGGTAACTTCTATTACAATGTTTTTTCCATTACGCTCTAGTGTTAATTTTACAATTGTTCCTTTTGGTCCTTTGATTTTACTTACAACTTCATGTAGTGAAGCGCTCTCTGTATCAAAATCATCTACTTTTTTGATAATATCACCAGCTTTTACACCGGCATTATATGCTGGACTATTTTTTATAGGTGCAATGATTTGTACCCAACCATCATCATTAACTGCAACGAATGCCCCCATTCCTTCAAATTGTCCATCAAGTTCATCACTGAAATTCTGATTTTCATTAACATTCATATAGGCCGAATATGGATCATCTAAGCCTTCTACAATTGCCCTTATCGCTGCATCGGAAAGTTTGGTTTGATCTATTTCATCTCTGTTAATAAAACCTGATTTAATGATTTCCCATGAGTTTATGATTTTCTGAAGTTCTATATCATACGATTGTATATTTTGACTGCTTCCTGGGTCTCTTAAATCAACAAGATCCATTTTATAAATCATGTGAGCTGCTTTAGCTCTGGTTACCCTTTTGTACAATCCAAAATAATCAGGTTTTTCTGGTTGAACTACCCCTAAATAAATAGCCCGCATTATCATTGCTTGAGATCTTTTATTCTTTTTTACGTCTTTGTATGGAATATCTCCTACATGATTTCTGGGAATTGGTATGTGCCTTGAGTGGAAAAGTAATTCAAGAGCTTCCATTACTGTAAGCTTTTTATATGGAAAAACCTTTGAATCTTTTGGATTAAGAATGCCAAGAGTTATAGCTTCTTGAAAATAAGGAGCGTACCAAGCATTATTTTGAGTATCTAAAAATGGTAAATCCACTTTCATATTAATATCCATTTCTGGACTATTCAAGAGTGTTAGATATTTGATATATTCAGCCTTGGATATAAGGATATTAGGTTTAAATAATTTTTTATCAGGAAAAACATCATTTCTGCGTAGATACTCTATTGCATAAAAATATTTATCATTATGAGGAACATCTTCGTAAGCAAATACACCTGTATTTAGTACTAATATACTTATTAGGATTCCAACTATTAGGTGCTTGATTGATTTAAACATTATTTAGGGGGTTATGAAAAATCTTACAGTAATATGATTCTGCAGTGTGATTATTTTACAGAGGCGATATATATAAAGCTAGCTTAAATTTTTATTCCTGGAACTGGGAATTTGAGACACATTTCCTTAACTTCCTCCTTTATTTCAGAAAGCAATTTTTCATCTTCTACATTGGAAATAGTTCTATCTATCCATTCTGCGATTTTTTCCATTTCAGCCTCTTTCATACCTCTGGTAGTTACAGCAGGTGTTCCTAGCCTGATTCCAGACGGATCAAATGGAGACCTTGGATCATCAGGTATAGTGTTTTTATTTAATGTTATACCTACCTCATCTAATGCAATTTGAGCAATTTTACCAGTAACGTTCTTATTAGTAAGATCGGCTAGTATCAAGTGTGTGTCAGTGCCATCTGAAATTAGTTTAAAATCTCGTTTCATTAACTCGCTGGCAAGATGTGCAGCATTTACTTTAACTTGAGCTACATACTCCTTAAACGAAGGGTTAAGAGCTTCTTTAAATGCTATAGCTTTACCTGCAATAGTGTGTTCATGAGGTCCTCCTTGTAAACCTGGGAATACTGCGCGATCAATAGCTTTTGCATATTTTTCTTTACACATTATTATTGCACCTCTTGGACCACGAAGTGTTTTGTGAGTAGTTGTCATAACTACATCAAAATAAGGTACTGGAGATTCTAAAACACCGCCTGCGACTAAACCTGCTGTGTGTGAAATATCCGCCATACTAATTGCTCCAACTTCGTCTGCTATCTCCTTAAATCTTTTCCAATCAATATCTCTTGGATAAGCTGTAAAACCCGCAACAATCATTTTAGGCTTATGCTCTTTAGCTAATTTATAAACTTCATCCATATCTATTTTGCCGGTTTCTTTGTTTACTCCATACTGAACAAAATTATAAGCCTTACCAGAAAATGCAATAGGGAGACCGTGTGTAATATGTCCACCGTGATCTAATTTTAAACCCATAACTGTATCGCCGAATTCTAAAAGAGCGAAGTAAATTGCTGTATTGGCTGGTGAACCTGAATAAGGCTGAACATTAACATGCTCTGCACCAAATAACTTCTTAGCTCGTTCAATTGCAAGATTTTCTATTACATCGATATTTTCCTGTCCTCCATAATATCTTTTACCTGGATACCCCTCTGAATATTTATTTGTCAGAATAGAACCACATGCTTCCATTACTGCTTCTGAAGTGTAATTTTCGGAGGGAATAAGTTCTATACCTTCCATCTGTCTTTCCTCCTCTTTTGTAATTGTTTCAAATAAATCAGGATCTTGTGATTTTATATGTTCGTAATTCATGACAACTTTGTTAGAAATTAAAAAACTTTGGTCTCACGTCGCGGGTCTTATTGATTGTTTGTGATTTGAGATGGGTAAATTGAAACTATTTGCAGTAGTATATATTTTGATCGGTAACTATTGTATCTACAGGTCTATCATAAATGTCTTTAGGTATGGAATCAAGCACTTGCTCTTCGTATGCTAAAGCGACCTTGACGGGGGTATGGATTTGTTCAAAATATCTATCATAATACCCCTTTCCCATACCTATCCTATTTCCTTTTTTATCAAAAGCAACACCTGGAACTATTACCATTTCTAACCGATTATCATAAGTACTACTTGGCTCAACATCTACAGGTTCGGGGATTTTTTCATATCCAATTTTTAAATTCAAAGGTCTTTTTATCGGGATTGCCTGAAAATGACTTTTTCCTTTAATCACAGGTAGATAAAGTTGTTTGGAGCTTAAATATTCTTCAATTAATTGCAGTGTGCCAGCTTCTCCCTTATAGGAATAGTAAAAAAGTATATGATTCGCTTTTTTAAATAGTTCAAGACTTTTAAGATTTTTTGCAATTTTTTTATTTTTAAGAGTACGAAGTTCGTCCGAAAACTCATTTCTTATTTTTAATATTTTGCTACGGATTTTCACTTTATCATTCATGGTTTTGTTGCGTAATACTTACATCTAAACGAGAAGTTTGTCAGTTGTATAATATGCTTTAAGCGAAACAAAGTGAAGTTGAAGAACCTGTCAGTGTGCTACTGAGGTTATGAGTTGAAGGTGTGTGAATTCAAAAATATTTTTCTAATAATTATAAATTTGTTTTTATTCTTTTATAATTTTCATTTTCTTGTTCACTTTTGTAATACATCTCAATAAAAGTTACTTTTTGTTCCTTGTCGTTCAATTTGTAAATTACACAAATTCCGCTTTTTACTCCACGACCTTTTAGTGCTCTGCAAGCAAATTTTTTAATTTTCCAAAAGCTTGTTTCTTTATTAGTGTAACCAGGTATTTCAAAAGTACTCAAATTATCTATATTTTTAACATGATACAGTTCAATTACTGCTTTTTTAACTGTTTCAAAATCCTCTGGTAATGAACGAAACTTTTTTGTTAATCTTTTTAAATCTTTTTGAAATTCCGTTGTTTCGTTATATTTAATCATCATAACTTCTTACGGAATATTCAGGTGTACGATAAAATACAGCTTCATAGTCAATTACACTTTGATCTTCTGCAGTTATCCATGGTACATCTCGGTGTGAATATTCTTTCATTTCTGTGGAATTTTTATCTGAAAGACGTGCAAGTACCCAGTCGATATGCTCCTTTTCTTCTGCAGAAATTAGTGATAGATCTGGTTTTCGTAAGGGAATGTATTTTTTTTGATCATATTGATAAATCTTTTTGACTACATGAGCAATTTCCTCTTTTTTCTCCATTTCTTCGATAATTTTAGGGAATCCGGCAGGCGTAGGTCCATAATGATTTTTGATATAAACAGCGCCCATCAATTGTTTTTCGTAGCGTTCATAAAAATCAAAATCAATAAAATACATTAACTTGCAAAGTACACTTTCGCCTACGTTTGTTTTTGCACCAATCTTTGATAATACGTATAAAAAGACTTCTTTGAATTTTTCAATATTTTCCTCTGGTACAGAAATACGCATATCTGATTCTTTTTCTTGTTTTTTTACTTTTGCACGTTCAATTACAAGTTCGGGTTCTTTTGGTATACGTCTTTCTAAGAAATCAGTAAGCGATAATCCAAATATTTCAGCTAATTTTCTTGCTTGTGTAATAGTGAGGTCTTTTTGATCTTTTTCAATCAATGAAAAAATTGGTCGTGATACACCAATTTCTTTTGCAAGTTTATCTTGTGAGAAACTGTACTTCTTTCTTAGTTGTTCAATGAATGTAGACATGGTGTTTTGGTTAGATGTTTTTTATTTTAGTGGTTGGATATATGATAATTAGCCATATTGCATTTGATTAGCTATGGCTTAACTTTATCTAGTGTAAATAATATTGTCAATACGATTGCGAAATATATTTACAATACAAAAATAGAAGATACCTAAATCATTATTAACTGTTTAACTCCACAACCTTTTTCTAATACCTCTTATAACCTTCATGTATTTACAGTATTTTTTCCTTTGAGGAAGTACTAATTTAGTGGTTAAAAGGATGAATTACCCCGACCGAAAACTATTAACTACACAATTAATATTGTAAATATAAAAATTATTAAAGCTAACAAGCATTTTGTGCTGTTTATTACATTATTCATTTTCTGTTCAGCAATTATTGAGTTTATATGTATTTGTTCAGCTATTTGTTTTTTTGTGTCTTCTTCTGTTAATTTTTCTATCTCACTAAAATAATCAATCAATTTTAACTTAGCTATGCTTTTAAAATAAAATAATGATTTATCAGTATTCGGATTTTTCAAGCGAGGAAATACTGAACTAATTAAATAAAATATACCTACAATAAATAAACCAATGGTTAATAAAATTAATAAATTATATAAACAAAGATACCAGCTCTTAAAACTTAAAATTGAAGAAATAACATTTTCTTTGTATGTAATAATTCCAAAAAATATTCCTGAATAATAAACCGATAAAAAAGCACTTTTTTTATCTGAAAATTGAATCCATTCACTTACTCTATTTAGTTCACTTTGTAGAAATGATAATTTTAATTTTTCCATAATTAGTTAACTTTACTTATATAGTCATCAGCGCAATATTTACACCAACCAACTTGTGTGTAATAAAACTTGTCTCCTAGTGTATCATCTGAAAAATCAGTAACTTCTGTAAATACAGGATTCTTTTGATCTAAAACGTCAGTTTCTCCATCGTGGCAGTTATACAATCCAAATTCTGGATGTACTACAAAATCTTTATAGATTTCCTCAGAGATTATTATAGGCGACTCAACTCCATTAAATTTTTCAGGAGATTCTTGATATTCTTTAGCTAATTTTGAGGCGTTATTTACGAGTCTTCCAGCCCAAACCTCATTATAATCACTTCTCTTTCCAATTTTTTTAACCAAAAGTTTATCTTTATGGATTCCTATTTTACAACTCAAATTCTTATCTTCATCATCTTTAAATTTTGTTTTAATTTTTTCTTCAAATATTTTTCTAAAAGTAATTGCTGCATAAAAAGCTTTATATGAAGCATGCTCTTCTTCATAAATAGCAAATGCACCATCTCCTTTTATGTCAACATAATCAGCACAAAAAGAATCGTGATTGAAAACATCTACAAGTGTTTGAGTAAAATAATCATAGATTTTAGCCATTGTAGCAGGGTGTTTTTTGAAAGAAATTTTTGAAGATTTATTAAGATCGATAAAAAGACAAACATATTTAGTATCACCGCCAACCCACGTTGGTTTTTCTAAATATGCATCTTCTTTAATACTAGATATTGTATCTATTTCAGTAATTTGGAATTCATCAAAGCGCTTCTCTGCTTTTTCTTTTAATTCAGTAATAAAGTCTTTAATTGGCATATTTTTTCTTATATTAATAATTATTTCTTACTTTTATCTTCAACAATCTCAATCTCCTCATTCGTCACCCCATACAAATCAAACACCAGTTCATCAATTTTTGCTTCGAGTTCGGTAGTATCGGCTTTGGGATTGTATTCATAAAGTAAAATATTATTTTAGTTTTTTATCAATTTTCTTATTTTCAAGATAGTTTTTATCTGAAATCACACTTCTACCAATTTCTTTTTCTGTATTTTTTCTGGCATTTCCTGCCACCTTTCCACCTCGTTTTGCTACTTTTTTATTTTCAGTCATTCCTTTTGGGGCTTCATTCTCAGAAATCTCTGTTGTTACTTTTTCTCCTAACATAGTAAAAATTAACTCAAAATCTGTCATATTATCTCGCAGATTTGCTTTTGATTTTGTAGGAATATTTTTTAGTTTTTTGTACTCACTCGGAGTCATTCCAAAAGTAGCTTTGCTAATTTCTGCCGTCAAAATGGCATAATCTCTGTGTTCTGTTATACCTCGATCCCTCCATTCATCCGTAAGATTTTGACGGATAGCTATTCCTCGAAGTCGTTTATCTATCCAATTTTTATCATATCCTTTTTGCTCATATAATTGTTTCATTCTTTCTTGAGCCAGTTCAGGATTTTCTATTTCTTCAATTCGTTCATATCCTACTTTTGCCAACCATCTTTTAAATGGTTCAGCTTTTGTAGATGGAATTGATTGAATAATACGAAAAAGTCCTTCCGTATTTGCACAATCTGTTGCATATTTTTTCCCATCAGAAGCGGGTAATTTCAGTTGTCGACAAATTGTCGATAGCTCAATTTTTTCTTCCTTAGATGCTCTTTTCTTGATTCTATACCAGTAGTCTTTGGCATCTATTGTATCGGTCAAAGCCTCACAAACATCTACTACTGAAAAATACCATTGATCTTCATACCAAATTTTTCGTATTTGTTTTGATTCAAAAAGTGCAATTTTGTTATGCTGATTTTTTGTCATATTTTATAATTTAAGAATTCCTTATCACCTCCCGCTCCTTCTTTGTCAAACCATACAAATCAAACACCATTTCATCAATTTTCTTTTCAAATTCTTTTTGCTGAATTGAATATTGTTTACCAATACTGCTCATGTGATTTGTTACACATATTCTTTTATCTATAAACTACCCTCCAAATACCTCTTTTGCCATATTCATTATCGAAGATGGTTGTTCTTCGTTAGAATTAGAATTTGAAATAGGTTTTAAATCTATTCTTTTAACTTCTAATTTTAATATCGGTTTCGTTTTTAGAACAATGTCAAAGGCTTTAAGGATTTCGCTTTGGTTTGATATATTTGCAACCTTACCCATTAATGTACTGGATTTAAATGCTAGGTAGAGATTATTACCTTCCACTTTTACGGCTTCACTATCCATAAAAGACATTCTGATAAAAGGTGTTTCGATATTATCGCAGATTCTTTGCCAATTTTCTTTTACAGCATCCAAATTCAGTTTACCCATAATTTCATCAGCTTTTTTCTCTTTATTCTCATTTTCATTACTGTTAACAGGTATAACATCTCTAACTTTTTCGTTTAATTCCGCCAAATTTTCCTCTTTTATTATTGTAGGTTTAGGTTCTATCCGAGCTTTTGTTTCAAAACCACATACTTTTAAAGTTGCTATTTCTAGTGGAAGTTGAGGGATAAGAGCTTGGTTAATTTGTTGCTTTGCTTCGGAGAAAATTTCAATAAATTTAATAATATCTTGTATATCCCTTCTCTCATTTAAGCCAAGAAGCATTTGTTCACGCAGGAATGAAATAAATTCTCCACAAAACTGATTTAAATTCTGACCTTGACCATTAATCTGATTGATAAGATCTATAGCTTTAATACTATCTTTATCAATTAGTACTTTAAAGAAGGATTCGATAAGCATGTGTCCGGTTATTCCTAAACTATTTATTACTTCTTGATAAATTATTGCACCATCAATATTCATTTGTTCAAAAAGGCCAATAGCATCTCTAAGTCCTCCACTTGCCATTTTTGCAATAAGTTCAAGAGCATCAGGTTCTGCTTGTATTTTTTCTTCTACTGCAATGTCTTGTAGACGTTTTACAATATCATCTTGTGTAATACGCTTAAAACTGAACTGTTGACAGCGTGAGATGATTGTTTCCGGTATTTTATGTACTTCTGTGGTGGCTAGTATAAAGTATGCATGTGAAGGTGGTTCTTCTAATGTTTTTAATAGTGCGTTAAATGCTTCTTTAGTTAGCATATGCGCTTCATCTATAATATAAACTTTTACTTTTCCGTGTGTTGGTGTGAATTGGATTTTTTCTCGCAATTCTCTAATTTCATCTATTCCACGATTACTTGCAGCATCGATTTCAAGTAAATCTACCAATCGACCATTTAAAATGGCTTTACAGTTTTCACAGGCATTACAAGGTTCACTCCCCTCCTCCAGATTTGTACAATTAAGACTTTTAGCTATTATGCGCGCAAGAGATGTTTTACCAGTTCCGCGTGGACCACTAAATAAATATGCGTGTGTGAGGGATTGGTGTTTCAACGCATTTATCAGCGTGGTTGTAATATGCTCTTGTCCAACTATGGATTTGAAGTTTTGTGGACGATATTTGAGATATAGAGACATTGGTAATTAATTAAGAATTAAGAATTAAAAATTAAGAATTGGAATCAAAAATCATAAATCAAAAATGATAAATTAATTGGAGATTTTACATTCGATATCTTTTGGAGATTGGAAATTGATTATTCTGAATTGATATACACCACCATATTGTCACTCTCGGACATGACTGGCGGATAGCCAGACTTGCCATCCGAGAGTCTCACAATGAACTGACATTCTGTTATCTGTTTTCTGGGAGATTCCCGGGTCGAATGCACCGCCCAAAAGGGTGTGCCCGAGAATGACAGGAGAGTAAATATCAATTATGAGTTCCACGCCTACTGCGGGACAGGTATGAATTTAATTAAAAATTAAAAATTAATTTGTTATTCTACATTCGATATCTTTTGGAAATTGGTTATTCGAAATTCTAAATTGATATACAGATATGGTTTTTTTGGAACTTAAGATTATCAGATTAGCTTTGGAATGACAATTAACTTTGATAGAATTGGCTTTGCGAAATTTAGTATATATTACAAACCAAATGAAAAAACTATTAGGTATTATATCAATAATATTCTCAATTACTCTAATATTAGCATGTACTCCGTCTGATAATAGCCCAAGAGCATTTCTTGGTAATGCTGATGCTCCAAATTTAATTGAAGAATTTTCGGATTTTGAGTGTCCTGCCTGTGCAATAATTAGTCCTCAATTGGAAGATATGGTAAGGAAAAACCCAGATATCGCTCGTCTTGAATTTCATTATTTCCCATTAAATTATCACAAATATGCTTTTAAGGCAGCAGAGGCTGCGGAATGTACAAATGATCAGGGAAAGTTTTGGAAATATGCAAAAGTATTATTCAAGAACCAAAAAAACCTGACGCAAGATGCTCTTGTAACTTATGCTCAGAATTTAAAGTTGGATACTACTATCTTTGAAGAATGTCTGAATAGTGGTGCTAAACAAGGAAGAATAAAAAATGATATGAACGAAGCTCATAGTCGTCAGCTTAAATATACACCTTCTATATATGTGAATGGGCAGTTGGTTAAGTGGAGTGAGTCGGAGGAATTTGAGAAATATCTGAAGAGCCTTTAATAAGTCTCAAGTGCGAGCGCCATTCCTTCGCTTAAAGCTACGGAAGACTTTGCGAGTCTTAAGTGGATATAGGTTTTTCGATTTTCCTTATTAAATTTTCGTAATATGAATTTAATAGTGGGTTGGTTTTCTAATTTTATCATATTGACTGTATCTAAAATTTTAAAAGGTAGTTGATATTTTAAATATCTGAAATATCCTTAAAATCCAAATCCAAAGGAGATAAAGGGTGTTTCTAGTACAATGATACAAGTATTAGAATAGTTTATTTCTTACCATATCTCTGCTCCTTTTCCTGAAAACTGAGTTTTATAGGTGTACCATTAAACCCAAACTGTTCACGCATTCTGTTTTCGAGGTATCGGAGGTAAGAAAAGTGAAAGTATTTCTTTTTATTAACAAAAAATACGAAATGAGGCGGATTTATTTTAACTTGGGTAACATAAAAGAGTTTTGGATTTATCATTTTAGTACCTGATGGCTTATGCCTTTCTACAGCATCTTCAATAAAATGATTAAGTTTACCAGTTGGAATACGCTTTTGTCTTTCACTTACAATTGACTCAATTTGATCGAATATTTTTGTAAGGTTTTGCTTGGTAACGGCAGAGGTAAATATCACAGGCGCCCAAGAGAGGAATTGGAATTTTCGTTGAAGTCGAGTTGTATAAGCATTACGACGATCTTCCTCACCTTTTTCATCTTCTTCGTCTTTTATATCCCACTTATTCACAAGTACAATTAGACCTTTGTTGGCGGTAAGTATAGTGTTTGCAATTTGCTGGTCTTGATTGGTAATTGACTTAGAGCTATCTATTACTAAAAGTGATACGTCACAGCGTTCGATAGAAGATATTGTACGAAGTACGCTGAAGTGCTCAATTCCTGTGCCTACTTTTCCACGACGACGCATACCAGCTGTATCTATAAAATTGTAATCCTTACCTTTATGACGAATAAGAGAATCGGTACTGTCACGTGTTGTGTGTGGTGTATCAGAAACAATAAGTTTGTCCTGATTTAAAAGGGCATTAATAATCGATGATTTGCCTACATTTGTTTTTCCTACGAGGGAAATATTTAGATGGCTCTGGCTAAATCTATCGGCTTCTTTAAATTCTTTACTGTTTTTGGTTAAAAAATGTCTACTTTTTAGTGTTTTAATTATTTCATTTGTCAGTTGTTCTATGCCTGTATTGTGAAGTGCTGAAATAGGTGTTGGTTCTCCTAGTCCTAATTCGTACATGTGGGCTAACTCTGTTTCTGTAACAGGATTATCACACTTATTGGCAACAAGGATTATTGGCTTTTTACTAGCTTCTTTTCTTAATAATTCGGTTGTCTGAAAATCACCACTTGTCATATCTTCCTTATTATTTACCATAAAAATAATAAGATCAGATTCTTCTATAGCGATACGTGCCTGTTTCTGCATATTATCTTCAATATCGATATCTGCTTTACTTTCAAACTCTAAACCGCCCGTATCTACCAAAAAGAAATCCATTTTCGGATTATCTATTTTGTAAAAAATGCGGTCACGTGTTGTACCGGCTTCTTCAGTAGTAATAGCCATACGTGACCCCACCATTCTATTGAAAAACATAGATTTTCCAACATTTGGCTTACCGACGATAGTTACTATTGGGATTTTCATATTGTTATTTAGTCTCAAGTGCGAGTGCCATTCCTTCGCTTAAAGCTACGGAAGACTTTGCGAGTCTCAAATGCTTAATTCATACTTGTCTCGCAGTAGGCGTGGAACTCATAAGTCATATATTAATTTTGAATTTTGAATAACCAATTTCCAAAAGATTTCGAATGTAGAATTTTCAATTAATTTATCATTTTTGATTTATGATTTTTGATTCCAATTCTTAATTTTTAATTCTTAATTGATAACTCATAATTAATAATTCATATATTTTAGTCTCAGGTCTCAAGTGGGTTTAAAAAACTTCCTTCACACAAAAAGTGGATGGCTTTTGTAATTCGTTGACGGAGAGCAGTGTACTTGGGAGTTCGTCGTCGGACATTTAAATTAGCTATAAAATTGTTGTTTCGCTTTGCGTGCTCGATGAGTTGCTCTCATAACTGCAGCAAGGCGAACCATACGCTTTCTGGGTTTGGCTTTATGAAAGCGTTCTTGTTTTGCCTTATAAATAGTTCTGCTCCTTTGAACAACTTGTTTAAAGCGACTTATAAGACGCTCATTGGATTCACCTTGTTTTTTGGTTGCGTATATCATGTATTACCTCCTTTTAATTAAATTACTCATACATTTTACTTAAATATTGAAAAAAAGCAAATTTAATTTACCGCCAAAAAAGTTTTTGGTTTTTGGACTTTTTGGCTTTTGGATTTTTAAACCATGAGGGTTTATGATAAACTGCACTAAGTAATTTACAATTAATAATTAAAACTATGGGTTTTGTAGATAAAGCCAAGGATATGTATAAGCTCCAAAAACAGGCTAAAGATATTAAAAAACAATTAAAGAATATTCATGTGGAGGCAGAAACTGATGGAGTAGCTATTACAGTTGATGGTGAGCAGACTTTTTTAAGTGTTGAGATTAAGGAAGAAGCTATGAGTGATGCTAAAAAACTTGGTAAATCATTTATTGATGCTGCAAATAAGGCAGTAAAGAAATCTCAAACAATAGGTGCTGAGAAAATGAAGGATGTTATGGGAGGACTTGGAGGGATGTTTGGGTAGTAACGTTGAGGCTACATTGAGGCTACGTTGAGGCTACGTTGAGGCTACAATAGTGGATCTTGTTTATAGCCACAATAATAGCCTCAGAGCTACGTAGTGGTGGATAGCTACAATTGTAAAATATGAAAAAGTTGTTTATTTTAATTATAGGATTATTGGTATTTGGAATATTCTGGTTCTACAGTTTATATACCAGTACTTTAAATTATTCTTTGGATTCTGATTCCGACGATAGGGTTATTATTGATATTGAAAAAGGGAGTACAGCTTCTGATGTTGCGGGTCTATTGTATGAAAAGGGTTTAATTAAAAATACCACTGTTTTTAAGCTGTACCTTAAGCAGAATGATATGTCTAATCAGATTAAGGCTGGGCGAATTGTACTAAAAGAGAATTTTGATATGAAAACTATTGTTGCTACTTTAGTCGAGGGTAAAAGTGATGAAATGATAGCTACACTTTTGGAGGGGTGGACTTTGGAGCAGATAGCTGATTATTTGGAACAATCTAGTCTTACCCAAGCTGATGATTTTATTAATTGTGCGAAAACTTGTACTTTTGATTTTGAGTTTCTACCTGAAAAATATTTAGAGGGTTATTTGTACCCTGATACATATTTTATAAATCCAGTTTCTTTTAATGATAAGGTATTTATTACACGTTTGATACAAACACTTGAAAATAAGCTTTCGGATGATGACTGGGATGCGGTTGAGGAAAGTGGTCGCACTTTTGAGGAAATAATGATTATGGCGTCTATTGTTGAACGTGAAGAGCGAAATTCCGATGAACAGCCAACTATTGCTGGAATTTTGTGGGATAGATTGGATAATGGAGTTGGATTAGGTGCTGATGCTACGGTTTTGTATGCACTGGGTCGAACCAAAGGTGGTCTTACTTATAATGATTTGCAAACCGATAGTCCATATAATACTCGTAAATACCGCGGTTTACCCCCTACTCCGATTGCTAATCCTGGTATAAGCAGTATACGTGCTGCTATTTACCCTAAAAAAACAGATTACTTTTATTATCTGCATGATGAGAATGGAGTTGCGCATTATGCGGAGACGTTGGAGGGGCATAATATTAATAAGAGGAAGTATCTTTAAATACATAGAGGCTACATGGAGGCTACATGAAGGCTACTTCGTTCCGTCCTTCTCCACTAAAGTTACGAATGACTACACTTTGAGGCTACCCGCTGCGCTTTGAGGCTACAATTGAGGTTACGCTCCTTACGTCGCTGAGACTACCGATAGAGGTTGTTGATTCGTTACTATCTGGTTTATTGATTATAATTTACCGTTATAGTAGCCTTTCCCACACTCTCCCCTGCTTTTTCCGCATTTACAACAAATATGTTTTCACCGGATGTTAGATTAATTGAAGTACGCCATTCTTCACTGCCTGGTATGTAGTTTTTAATCTCTTTGCCATTTATATATATACGAGTTACCCATTTTCCAACGGTTCCTCCAATTACGATTGTATCGAGCGTTGTTGAATAGGAACCTGTAGCTGAAGGCATTGTGATTACTGGTGCGGCGCTTGCTCCGCTTTCTACATCAATTACTATGTTTGCTTCTCCAACTAGGGTATCATCACCGTCAAATGCCTCAACTTTAAAACTGTTTTTTTCTCCAATTTTCAAGTTACCAATGCTTACATATGCTCGATATTTGAAAGTGGTATCACCAGGTTCGAATAAAGAAAGTGGATAATCATTTACTTCTACCTTTGCTGTACCGTCAGGAACAGTTCCTGTAATTTCGAATTCTGTTTCACTTGTTGTAAAGCTTTCACCTTCATTCGGACCAGTGATAGCTACTCCACCACTGGATGAAGCTGTAGGCAGGTTTTCTTCCGTTGTGGCTCCACTAGTGGTTCCTGTGGTAACTCCAGTTGTTGTATCGTCATCATCTTCGTCTTCTTTTTCATCAGCAGTATCAATAATTTCTTGATTGAGCTCCAAAATTATAATTGCCGCCTCGCTTTGGTTTCCAGCTTTGTCTTCCGCATATACCTTATATTCATTCTCGCCAGCTTCAAGATTACCGTATTCGGTTTTTGCGTAATATTGAAATTCTTCACTGCCTGGTACGTACTTGCCAAGCCTATAGTCATTAATTATAACAGCCTGTGTATCTTCACTTACAGTTCCTTTAATTATTTGCTCAATATCCTCGATTGTAACATTTTCGCCTTCAGCCTCGGAGGCCGGTTCAGTTATTACAGGTGTGTCTGGTGCGGTTTTGTCATAAATAATTACAAAAGTTTCTATTGCGGTTTTATTACCACTTAAATCCTCTGCCTCTATCTTAATTTTATTTTCTCCTTCAATTTCCAATTTAACTGAAGTCATTCTCCATTTTCCATCACTTATTACAGATGCTTTTTTATCATTTACGTAAACTGCTTCAATTTTTTCTGAATCATAATTACCTTCAAGTGTGATAGTTGATTTACTGGTTTCAGTTTTTTTGGAAGGTTTTGTAACATATACGACTCTATCTATATTAGTAATGTCTTCATCTGTTGAGATATCATTATCTTCATCTAAATTAATTTCTTCATCTTCATTGTCCAAATCGGATTCTTCAAATGCGTTTATAGCACCGTCTTTTTTTATATTCCATCTGTACCAGTTTGTTCTTTTAAAAGTATCACTTAGAGCGAATATTACCTCCGTATCAGTACCTTTTTTAATATCAGTAATCCCTACTTCGTCAATAGTAAACTGTTGACCAACACCAACTGTATAAGTTTTTATAACATCATCATCATATTTAATTCCAACTTGCGCATTACCTTCTATAACATATACGGTACCCGGATAAGTCATAGCAAAAACAGCTCCACGGGTATCAACAGTTAAAAGGTCTGTTGTAATGCTAAATGTGGAATTTGGGTTAGTAATTCTTTCGACTTTTGACCAAAGATTTCCTTTATTCAATTCAACTTCGATATTATATGTTTCGTTCTTCTTTTTTAGAGATGCAAAAGATATTTCCGTATCCGTATTAAGTCGCATTATGCTTTGATCGAAAAAAGTAAGAGATACGCGCCCATCGGTTCCTGTCTTTAATCGTTCTCCTCTGTATAAATAGATTTTGTCAGGAGCATTTTGCCATTCACTTTTTCCAACTATCATAGCTTTTGCGCTACCACTTTCAATATCTAAAGATACTTTTTCGTTGTAAGTATTTCGATTTTGATTCACAAAAAGATTATCTAATGCTCTCCATCCAAATATAACACCAGCAAAAATAAATGCTATTATGATAAATGGTATGAAATAACTATATACCCTTTTCCCTGATGGGTGTTTGTAGTACATTTTATTTAGTTACGAAGTAACGATGTGACGATATAATATGTACGATGGAGCAAGATTATGCTCTATCATCAATTTTCACTTATTTCGTCGCTTGATAAGCTTACAAAAATGAGATTTGTTTGTCAATCAAGGTTCTCTTAACTATAATCAATTAGTCTCAAGTGCTAGTGCGAGTCTCAAGTCCCTATTTCGTAATTAAGAATTAAGAATAATGTTAATTAAAATAATAAAGAAGGTTTTCGGAGATATGAATGATAAGTATCTTAAGAAAATTCAGCCATTAGTCGGACAGATAAATGAGAAAGAGGAGGAATATCAGAAATTATCAGACGAAGAACTTAAATCTAATACCGATAAATTTAAAGAGCGACTTGAAAAAGGCGAAACGGTTGATGATTTGTTGGTAGAGAGTTTTGCGACAGTCAAAAATGCTTGTAGAAGACTTATGGGTACTAAATTCAAATTAGGAAAGGATGAATTGGAATGGAATATGATTCCTTATGATTGTCAGCTTATTGGTGGGATTACTCTTCATCATGGTAAAATTGCTGAAATGAAAACAGGTGAAGGTAAAACGTTAGTAGCTGCTCTTCCTGTTTATCTAAATGCGTTAACAGGAAAAGGTGTTCATCTTGTTACTGTAAATGATTATCTAGCTAGTCGTGATTCCAAATGGATGAGTGTTGTATATGAATATTTAGGCTTATCTGTTGGTGTAATAGTTCATGGAATTTCTCACGAAGAGCGAGTTGCAGCTTATAATTCCGATATAACTTATGGTACTAATAATGAATTTGGATTTGACTATCTTCGAGATAATATGGTTACTAGCCTTGAGGAAAAAGTACAACGTGAGCTGAATTATTCAATTGTGGACGAAATTGACTCTATTTTGGTAGATGAAGCTCGAACTCCGCTTATTATATCTTCCCCTGCTGAAGAATCTACAAAAAAATATATTCAATATTCTCAGCTTATTAATTCATTAAAACAGGAAGAACATTATGTAATTGATGAAAAAGCAAGATCAGTAACTTTAACCGAAGAAGGAATTGTAAAAATGGAACAGCTTTTAGGTGTGAAAAATATATATACAGATGCTGGATTTATGGAAGTTCATCATATTGAGCAAGCTCTAAAAGCCAGGGCAATTTTTCAAAAAGATACGGATTATTTGGTAAAAGAAGGTGAAATTATTATTGTTGATGAATTTACTGGTCGTTTAATGCCAGGAAGAAGATATAGTGACGGATTACATCAAGCCATTGAAGCTAAAGAGAATGTGGAGGTAAAAAGAGAAAGTAAAACTCTTGCGACTGTAACTTTTCAGAATTATTTTCGCTTATACAACAAACTATCCGGCATGACAGGTACCGCTAAAACCGAAGAGGAAGAGTTTTATAAGATTTATAATCTGGATACAATTGTAATTCCTACAAATAAGCCTATTCAGAGAAAAGATTTATCAGATCTTATTTATAAAACACAAAAAGGCAAATACATGGCTGTGGTAAAGGATATTCAGGAATATTACGAAAAGGGAGAACCAGTTCTTGTGGGAACAATTTCTGTTGAAAAATCGGAAGTACTATCCAAGCTTCTAAAGATGAGCGGTGTACCACATGAAGTATTAAATGCCAAAAACCATGAAAGAGAGGCTGAAATTGTTTCTATGGCAGGTCAACGAGGAGCTGTAACTATCGCTACCAACATGGCAGGTCGTGGAACGGATATTAAGCTTGGTGATGGAGTAAAAGAATTAGGCGGTCTTGTTATTATGGGGACGGAACGTCATGATTCCCGTCGTATTGACAATCAGCTTCGAGGTCGTACTGGTCGTCAAGGTGACCCGGGCGTAAGTCGTTTTTATGTTTCTATGGAAGATGATTTGATGCGACTTTTTGGTGCTGATAAGATTAAAAAAATGATGGAAACACTAGGCGTACCTGATGATATGCCTATTGAGAACGGTCTTATTAGCAGAAGTATCGAATCCGCTCAAAAGCGTGTAGAGGGTCATAATTTTGATATTCGAAAACATCTTTTGGAATATGATGATGTGATGAATAAGCATCGTGAAATCATATATGCCCGACGAGTTAAAATATTAGAAACCGATGATATGAAAACAGATGTGCTTGAGCTTATGAAAAAGGAGGCTGAAGATATAGTAATGCCAAGAACACAAAGTGTGAATAGATCTGAATGGGATTTTGAAGGAATTGTAGATTCTATTAATGCATTACTTCCACAAGAAGCTAAGGATATTGATGTACAGGATTTTGAAAAACTGGATAAGCCAGAAGATATTATGGATTACTTCATAAATGTATTACATACCGAACATAGATTAAAAGAAGAAGCACTACCAGATCCGACAATTCTTCGTAATGTTGAAAAAAGTATATTGCTTAGAGTTGTAGATACTTTGTGGATGGGGCATATCGATGCTATGACCAATTTACGTGAATCTGTAGCTTTACGAGGTTACGGGCAGCGTGATCCTTTAATTGAATACAAACAGGAATCTTTTGTAATGCTGAAAAAATTATTGGCTGCAATACAACATAATGTAATAAATACTCTATTCAAGGTTCAAATTAATATTGAACAACCTACCCAAGTCTTATCTAAACCTAAAATCAATGCTAATAAGATGCAGACGAATGAAGATAGTATTGAAGGAAATGTTAATAGTCCTCATCAAAATATGGGAAATTCATCGGAAGCACGAGTGGCTCAAAAGATAAATGCCAACTCCCCTTCTTTGTCAGATACACCCAAAGTGGGTAGAAATGATCCTTGTCCTTGTGGAAGTGGTAAGAAATATAAGAAATGTTGTGGGGCTGTATAAAATTCGGTAGATTTCGATGGACTCGATGGATTTCTATGGATATGTCGGAAAATTCGACAACACTTTATTTGTGGCATGTTTGACATTAGTAATTCTCAAATGTAGAATTAGTTAGCACTTAACTTACTAGATTGCTAATGGAATCGAGAAAGGAAAAAATACTAAAGGCGATCGTTGAGAAATTTATTCAAACAGCATCTCCTATTGGAAGTAAGCTGATATATGAGGAATATGATTTGGATGTATCTCCTGCTACTATTCGTAATGAGATGGCGGTTTTGGAAAAAGAGGGCTATATTGTGCAACCTCATACATCTGCCGGTAGAGTACCGACTAGCCATGCGTATAGATTATTTGTGGATCAGCTTAAATATAATCTTAAATTAATGAATAAGGCTAAAGAGGATATAAAGCTTATTCGCAAACAGCATTACCTTAATAAAGCTAAGGAAAGGTTGTACGAAATGGTGACAATTTTGGCTGATGTTACTCAAAATGTCAGTTTTTCTACGTTGCCTGATAACAAGCAGTTGTTTTATATGGGCATCAGTAATGTTTTACGCCAACCAGAGTTCCAGGCTGATCCGAATGGAGCTACTCAGGTTGTTGAAGTTTTAGAAACTCAATTTTCTGATTTACTTTCACAAATCGAGGTAACTGAAGAACCTTCGTTTTATATTGGTGAAGAAAATATTATTCCAGAAATTCAAAGTTGCAGTCTACTTGTACAGAAATATAATTATAAGGGGTTTAGAGGTATTATGGGGATATTGGGAGCAACGAGAATGAATTATGCATATAATATGGCAGCGCTTAAATCGGCAATAGATTTACTGAATTAAAATATAAACTAATCGGCTGGCTCCAACGTTGTACGTGGAGCTAATGCTAGACCGCAATCAGTTATCTGACTAATTTTGGCTCCAGGTAAAACCTTGCACTTCGCGCGTGTCTCCGCAAGCGGAGTCATGGAGCCAGCCCTAAGTAATTTGAAATATACATGCCAATAATTTTAGGTATAGATCCTGGGTTAGCCACAGTTGGTTTTGGGGTAGTTAAATCTGAAAAAGGGGTTTTAGAGTATTTGGATTGTGGGATTATAAAGACTGCTCCCGATTTGGAGTTCCCTGAGCGCCTAACAATAATTAAGAATGATCTTATTAAGATACTTAAATCTGTTAAGCCGGATGCTGTTGGTGTAGAGGAGATTTATTTTGCTAAAAATGTTACGACTGGCATAAAAGTAGCTCATGCACGTGGTGTAATTGTTGAGGCAGTTAATAGTTTGCGGATTCCTATAATAAATTTTACTCCCTTGCAAGTAAAAAATAACATTGCTGGTGATGGTGCTGCTACCAAATGGCAAATACAGGAAATGGTTAAGAGATCTTTAAACTTAAAACGCCATCCAAAGCCTGATGATGCTGCTGATGGATTGGCTATTGCGATTTGTGCCGAGAGAGTGTTTAAGCAGGATTCAGCTATATCTCTGTAATTGGATTTACTTAGTAGATGGTATTTGATAGAATTTGCTCCGCGT
>JAOZLT010000291.1 GCA_029934675.1 Candidatus Altimarinota bacterium
TCCCACGCCTACTGCGGGGCAGGCTGATTTAATTCTTAATTCATAACTCATAATTCATAATTGATAATTAAATTTTTAATTTATGTATTATAAGCAATTAAATATATTATTAGCAGTTGTAGTGTTTAGCTTGTCGTTTTTTGTGCATATTTCGAGAGCCGAAGACTGTATGCATGATGCGATTTATGAGAAGGGCTGGAGTGCGGTAGTGACGACAGGGGTTCGTATTCGGGATATTCCGTGTATGGAATCATCTGTTGTGCTTGCTACAGCGCCAGTTGGAGAGGTTTTACATGTAATTGCGGAGACTGATGGGTATTATAAAATTGAGCGGAAAGATGGAACTGTTGGGTGGATAGGGCAGTGGTTGGTTGCTAAAACGAATCAATCTTTTGTTAAAGACAATGCACCAAAAGAGCCACTTTTCGATATTGTAAATCACCCTTATGGAAGCGCAATACGGTATTTAGCGAACAAAAATATTGTTCAAGGATATCCAGATATGTCGTATAAACCTGACTCAACAATTAATCGTGCGGAATTTACGAAGATTGTTGCTGAAGCTCAGTTTGACCCTGGTGATATAAATGATTGTGTTCATAATTTTTCACTTCCTGGTTTGAATTATATTGCTTTTCCTGATATACCCTTGAGTGCATGGTTTGCTTCTTATGTTTGTATGGCGAAAGATGAAGGCATAATAGGCGGATATCCTGATGGATACTTTAGGCCATCTAATGAAGTGAATTTTGTTGAGGCATCCAAAATACTTGTTGAGGTATTTGGATTAGATAAGAAAGAGGGCGATTATAAAGAGTGGTATCGACCTTATGTAGAAGCTTTACAAAATAATAGCTATATTCCTAAAACGATTGATAACTTAGACAAAAAAATCACTCGTGGAGAAATGGCGGAGATGATTTGGCGGATAATGGAAGAAGAACATACTCTGCCGTTTTCACAGCTTATTTGATTTCTGATTTTTATGAAGGTAGAGTAAATAATGCTTGCGTGTATGCGAAGTTTTATGTTGGTGTAATTTGCTAGAGGTTCATTATCGCAAAATTTGGGAGAGTATTTTTGTACACCTTAATTTTAGCGAATTGCCTAGTGCGTGTTATAGGTTGTATTTAGGTGATTACTAGGATGTGCAATAAATTTTAATTGTTTCTAAATGTTTCTCAGCTACTTTAACTTGTTCGCGATCTTTAGCATAGTTTCTATATCTAGCATTTTGAGACATATCTAGTAAATGACTATATTCACCAAATATATTTGGTAGATTTTTTTGTACGACGGCCTTTCTTTTTTTATGACTTTTGGAGTTTTTTATTTTGTGATCTGATAATAATTTGTGCTCCACGTAGTGTAAAGCTGCATAAAAAGTAACAGTAATTATCCAGTCCGAAAAATCTGGTTTCTTTTTTAAAAACCTACAGACTTTCTCATTATGTTCTGCGTGCTCAAGATTTTTTACCATTATAAATTGTAAAAAAACCTCCAGCATCCAGTTTCTTTTCATCAATGTTCTTAGAGGATGGCATAAAAGAAAGTGAAAGCTCAAGTGTTTTTGATTTAATATTTTTTATCTGACTTTCTGCCAAGGGATAGATTTGTGCGAAGTTAACTGAGTTAAAATTTTTTTTTGAAACAGTAAACAAAAGGTCGAATTCTGTTATTCTTTCGGGTCTGATTGATACCATGTTACATTCAATATCTTGCTCTTTTAAAAAGGCATATACTTTTCTACATGCTTTAACTGATTTATCAAGATTTTCTTCAAATACTTTCTTATATATTTTATCAGAAAGTTTTATGCCAGCTTTTTTACCAGCCTCATAAGCTGAAAGAACTTCCCAATAATCAAACATTTTATCATCATTTTTCTTTACAACTGTTTGTTGCCTTGTTGTAGTTTTACTTTTGACAGTTGTCATAAATAATAATAATTTAGCTTTATATAAAAACACAAAATATATCTAATTGCCAAACTAAAGAATCTCTACTGTTATTATAGCAATTTGTTTCATAAAGTCACCTGAATATTACCTATAACCGACTAAATTATATGTTGATTTGATGAATTTTAATATTAGTAATTGGTAGTTACCCAATTTTTGCCATTACATTTTGATTGTGTAGCGGTAAGTTCGAGAATGTTTTTTCCGTAATTATAATCGAAGTAATCTTTGTAATTACAATGTTCATCTTTTCGTTCTCCTGTAACAGTAATTATATGCCCATTGCGTCTACCAAATGTATCAAGTTCTGATAAGCAGGTAATACCTTTGTTGAGTACTTTTGCGCCACCAAATGTTTTGGTATTGGTGTTATATTTATAAATACGAGGGCCTTCACAATAAACTCCAGTTTGGGCGATTGCGGATATTATACCGCCTTTTTCGGAATAGCAGGCACTTGAAATGTTTGTTGGCTTGATATTGATTTCAGCTAGTTTACTTCTTAAATCTGAATACCAATCTTCGTAAATAAAATTGGTAATATGTCCGCATTTCTCAAAAGCAAATTCAACATCTGGTGTTGTATTGGCAGGGGGAGTAATTTTGGTATTTTCTTCTTTGGTTGTCAATTTTACTTTTTCTTTTGCGTTTAGTTTATTTTTCATATCAGAAATTTGGTTTTTTAGTGCAAATATTTCTGATTTGTAGCTATTTTCAGCGGATTTTAGAGATGCCTTTTGCCAGAAATAAACAATAGAAGCAGAAATGAACATCCCAATGACTATAGTTAAAACAATAGCTGCAACTATATTTTTAAACTGGGAGGATTTTTTGGATTTGAA
>JAOZLT010000292.1 GCA_029934675.1 Candidatus Altimarinota bacterium
ACTGCAAGAAGAGCCCGCCGGGAGTCAAGCGCCTCGCCTGCGTCACCGCGGCAAGAACCTGGCGTGGCCTCCTCAAGCCCCAAAAGGCGTCACCAAGCCCAAGCTTCAACCCCGTCTTCGTCCTTCGGGCGACAGCCCTCTCGTCGGGACTCACGCTCCCGGCCCGAGCCAGGCGTTTTCAAAGCTCGCGCTTTCGCCATGGCCTCTTGATCGCAGACCATTCTGGCCCTGGCGACGGGCTCGTGATCAACGCGTCCACCCTCTTCGTGCACGGCATGCGAACGACCTCGCCTCGCGAACCGATCCGCTTAGATCTTCACCTTCCCCTCCTTGGAGCCACCGCCATCAAAACACATCCTCTTACGGGAGGCGCAGGGGGAAGCGCCAAAGTCACTTTCGCGACGCGGACCCCCCGTTATCGCTCTATTAACATGACGTCAACATCTGGCGCGGTGACGATCTCGCGCTTCGAGCGTAAACTCGGAGGACGCGTCGAAGGCTCCTATTGGATCATTCTCGAAAACGGTGTCGAAAAGATCCGCATCGAAGGTCGCTTCTCTACCTTCGCCCGAGATCTCGTTCCTTTGAGCGGTATCGCCAACTACATGCGTTCAACGATGAAAATGAGGAAGCGCATCTCTAGCCGTGGAGGGCTCTCTCTAGATGAACTCAGAAAGGTCCGCGCGCGCATCAAGAAGATCACCGACATCCGCTATCAGGTTGATCCCTCCCTCCGCGATGAGCTCGCCCGCGACACGAAGAAGATCCGCTACGCCGCATCCGGTGGCTTTCGGCGACGCTACGGCCGCCGCGTCAGCACCGTACCTCTTCAGCAGGGCTACACCCTCTACACAGTCTACCGAAGAGGTGTCCTCTGGGCCCTCGGCTTTCGCAACCGCGGTGTCATCACGGCCATCAACAAACACCCTCTCCGAAAACCCGAAGATCTCTACGACGCCTATGCCAAGCTCAAGAAAGCACGGCGTCTGGTCTTCGCTATCGATCGCAAAACCAAGGCGATCAATCTCACACTTCAAATTCGTCGCCTTCGCGCAAAGACCCACAAGATGCCAAAGACCCACGCTCACGCCTCCCCTTCGCCGTGATGTCGTGCCTGACGTTGCGGCAGGCGGGCATCCAGCCGCCCCACGCGACCCGTTCGTCGGCCTTCACCGCCCCGAAGTTCCCGCGGGAGCTTTCGACCCACGCGTCGATAGTCGTTTATCAACGTCGCCTCGACCACGTCACGAGAAAGGCCCTGGTTCACGAGATAGTCGCGCAGAAGCAGGGTGAGACGGTCGAGAGCAATCGCATGGACGCGGCCTTCTTGGGCAAAGATCGCCTCGGAAAAGCCCACAACGGAACGAAAGAGCGATCCCTCGGAAGCTAAGAGCGGTAGCGTCTTCATAAAGTTGCCGCTGTTGCCCACGCGATCCCAAAGATAGGCCAGACGTTTCATCCCCTGGAGGGTGAAAAAGTCCATCGCGTCGGAGGCAATAACATCATAAGGCGCCTCCTCGGCAAAACGAAGCATCGCAAAGTCCGGCGCCGTGAGCGGCGCGCCACGCAAACGCTTCAGCAAGCCGAGCTGGATCTCGTCGACACCCCAGGCGTGGAGACGATCAAAACCCTCCCCAAAGCTCGCGAGGTCTTCGCCCGGGAGGCCCGCTATCAGATCCGCGTGGAGATGGACGCCAAGCTCGACCAAGGTCCGCACATTGGCCTCAACCCGCCTCAGGTCGCGACGGATCGCGATCGCCTTCAGAACGTCAGGATTGAGCGATTGGATCCCCACCTCGAGCTGAACGCGCCTCGGATCGACGGCATCCAGAGCCGCGAGAAGCTTCACGCCGAGACGCTCGGGGACCCACTCGAAATGCAAGAAGACGTCGTCGGGAGCTTCCTCGGCAAAAAAAGAGAGCACGTCGAGGGTGCGGTCGAGACGAAGGTTGAAGGTGCGATCGACAAACTTGAAATGCCTCACGCCCCGGCGCAGGAGGTCACGAAAGGCTTCAAAGAGACGCCCCCGATCGACATAACGGACGCCGCGATCGAGGGCCGAGAGACAAAATGCACAGTGAAAGGGACAGCCCCGGCTCGCCTCCACGTAGATCAGGCGATGGGCGATATCCTCGTCGTTATAGGCATCGTAAGGCAGGACGATCTCGTTGAGATCGACGGGTGCGGCGTGCAAGATCCGATCACCAGGGGGATCTCCGCCCAGGATGGCCTCGCAGAGCGTGCGGAAGGCAACCTCGCCTTCTCCCTGGATGACATAATCCGCGAAGTCTAGGAGCGCCTGCCCTTCGACCTCGTGGCTCACCTCGGGCCCACCCAAGACGATCGTCGTCTCGGGCGAGATCTGCCTCAGGACACGGACGACGGAGAGGGCGAGCGAGACATTCCAAATATAGACTCCGAGACCCACGATCTCCGGTTTCTTTAAGAGGAGAGCCTCGACAATATCCTCGGCGCGCGTGTCGAGGTTGAACTCCAGAAGCAATGCGCGGGAGCGCAAGGGACCTAGATTGGCCAGAAGATAGCGCGCCCCAAAGGCCGTATGGAGATAACGCGCGTTGAGGGCACAGAGAACAATATCCGTCACGGAGCGATCTTTCTGGCGTTCTGAGACCATCGCATCCTATTTCTCAGTGCTCGGGCGCGAGGAGGACGCATCATGTCCTTTGCCATGTCCTGCTTCACGTCCCGCTCCACGTTGACCCCTTTCGAGACGTGCAGGAGCAGGCCAGTTGGCCCGATCGTAGAGAGCCTCTCCCGACAGAAGCGCCCGAAGCGCCC
>JAOZLT010000044.1 GCA_029934675.1 Candidatus Altimarinota bacterium
GCATAAAAAAATGCAGAAGACCACATATTGTTTGTGGGGATTTTAATATCTTTGATGGGCTTAGTGAAGTTAGTGAATTTATTAAAGAAAATGCCCTAAAAGTGGTTCAGAATAAAGCTACATTCCCGTCATTTAAGCCAAAAAGACCTCTTGATCTTATATTTGCATGTAAGCAATTACAAATAAAAGCTGCGGGGGTAATTAAAGAGGTAATGTGGTCTGATCATTTGCCGGTATGGGTAGAGATTAATAATTAATATTATAGTCTCAAGTGCGAGTGCGAGTCTCAAAAATGAGATAAGCCTTGAGACTTGAGACTCGCACTCGCACTATTTTATGCAAAATAAAATTAAATACATCGGAATAGACATCGGTGGTACAAAGATTCTGATTCAGGCTTTTAGTAAGAAGCTTGAACTTATTAACGAGAAGATGATTAGAACTGATGTTCGGCATGGGAAAAAGGGGTTTTTGGAGCAAATATATAGTTTGATTGATGAGTATTTTGGGCATTCGGTAAAAGGAATCGGAGTTGCGGTTCCCGGAATCGTAAATCAGAAAACCGGAGTGTTGGTAAATGCTCCGCATATTCCATCTGGTAAAGATTTAAGACTTCGATTATTACTTGAAAAACGGTACAAAACAACGGTTCATGTGGATAATGATATCAATGCGTTTTTGGCTGCAGAATACCAAAATCCACGCCTTAACCGATACAAAAATGTACTTGCCGTAATGGTGGGTACAGGATTTGGTGGCTCGGCAATTGTAAACGGAAAAATGATGTATGGAGCCAATGGTTATGCAGGAGAATTTGGGCATATTGTGATAAATAAATCCGCAAAAATCCTCAAAACCTTGGAACAGAATACAAGTGGTTATTACAAAAAAAAGTATCCAAAACTAACCAATGAGCTTGTTGAGAATTTAGGTATCGGACTTACAAATTTGAACCTAATTTTCAATCCAGATGCGATAGTATTAGGTGGTTCGGTTTATCTAAATCATGTTTCCAGAAATAAAAAGAAATTGGAGCGAGTAATTACAAAACATTCGCTTGCAAAACAGTCGCCAAAACTATTCGATGCCGGTTCTCAAACTTCAGTTGCGAGAGGTGTGGTTTTGCTGATGTCGGATTTGTGTTAATCCTAACTGCCACTTTTTGATTCACTCCTATTTTGCCATCTCCAAACCAATCTGAGATTTAATTAGAATACCTGTATTGATATTGCGTTACACAAATATCAGACTTTTGGTCGGTAATATTTTTAGTGATACACAAATATATGAGACAGGTATCAAAAATATAGCGTAAATTTTCTTTTTTTAGAGTAAATGTTACAAATTTTCTGTAAATATTATATCAATGTTACATTGTAACAATCCAATTTCGCATTTCTGAATTCGCATTTCGCATTTTATTTAAAATTTGGCATTCAGAATTCTTCATTTGATTGCGAAATCTTTCGGCTTACTTAAGCCATTTTTCAATATATTCAAATTATAATATATTTTAATATATTAAACTCTGTACTATTCAATATATTCGTCAATGCATGATGATTGAGTTTTTAGCTTATTTCTGCTATAATATTAAGATTTCATAAAGACCGAAAAACAAAAAATGCATATATTGATGTTTGGGTGGGAATTTCCCCCCATCAACAGCGGAGGATTGGGAGTTGCTTGCCACGGAATAGTGGAAGGACTAATTCATAACGGTCAACATGTTCATTTAGTACTCCCAAAAGTTACAGATGAGATGCAACAGTTTGATTCAAACGTATTTCAGCTTTTGGATGCTAATAAGTCTGGCGGTAGTGTAGATACTACAAAAATTCCATCAACTTTATATTCACCATATACAAATCTTGATAGCTATGTACAGTTTATCAAGAAAATAGGTAAAGAATCCGCAAATGATTTGTACGGTTCGAATTTGATTGATGAAGTACACCGTTATGCTATTAAAGGTGCTGAATATGCAAAAACATATCATCATGATATTATTCACAGTCACGACTGGCTCACAGCTGAGGCTGGAATTCAGGCTAGCAAGATATCTGATAAACCACATATAATGCATGTACATGCTACTGAGTTTGACCGCAGTGGAGATAATCCAAACCAACAGGTTTATGATATGGAAAAGCGCGGTATGGAGAATGCTGACAGAGTTATCGCGGTAAGTGAATATACGAAAAAAATGCTTATAAAATACTATGGTCTACCTGAGCATAAGATTGATGTAGTGCATAATGCTGTGAAACCCAGTGTCAGTACATATCAAAAAAAACATGATATTAGTAGGTCTGATCAGATTGTATTATTTTTGGGACGTATGACTATGCAGAAGGGGCCTGACTACTTTTTGAAGATGGCTAAAAAAGTTCTTGAGCACAAAAAGAAAGTAAAATTTATAATGGCAGGTAATGGGGATATGATGGAGCAAGTTATAAAAATGGCAGTTGATCTTGGTATTGAACGTAATGTATTGTTTTCAGGTTTTCTAAAAGGAGATAAAGTGGGACAAGCTTATGCTAATGCCGATCTTTATGTCATGCCATCAGTATCCGAACCATTCGGTATTGCACCGTTAGAAGCAATCAAACACGGTGCACCAGTTCTTATATCTAAGCAATCCGGTGTATCGGAGATGATTAAGAATGCTTTACGAGTGGATTTTTGGGATGTTGATGAAATGGCTAATAAAGTCATATCTGTTTTAGACTATCCTGCCTTACATTCGACATTAAAGGAGCATAGTGAGAGAGAAGTCGATCGCATAAGTTGGCAAGAACAAGCGAAACATATAATTACTTCGTACGATAAAGCCTTACGCTTCGCTTAATTTCTGATTTCTCATTTCTGATTTCTGAATCAAATCTATCATTCAGAAATTCTACAATTTAAATCAAAATTCACAAATGAAAAATAAAAAAACAATCTGTTTCTACTTCCAAGTTCATCAGCCGTACAGGCTGAGTAAGTGCAATGTTTTTGAAATCGGGAATAAGGATAAATACTTTGAAGGACCGGAGAATTATGAAAATAAGAAAATATTTGAGAAGGTTGCTCATAAATGCTATTTGCCGACGAACAAACTGATGTTGGAGTTATTAAACAAACATCCTGAATTCAGAATCAGCTATAGTCTTTCTGGTGTGTTTTTGGAGCAGTGTTTGGAATATGGAAAAATCGGAAAAGAAGTGCTGAAATCTTTTAAAGCAATATTCAAAACCGGTCAGGCAGAAATTTTGAGTGAAACTTATTATCACTCACTTGCATGGCTTTATTCCAAAGAGGAATTTGCACAACAAATTAGAAAACATGATGAACTGATTTATAAATTATTTAAGAAAAAACCTCAGATATTCCGTAACACGGAGCTGATTTATAACAATGAGATTGCGGAATTTATACGGGAAATGGGGTTTAAGGGAATTCTGGCTGAGGGCTGGGATTATTACCTAGACTGGCGAAGCCCGAACCTTGTTCATACTCCCCATAAAGTAAATCTGCATTCTGAAGATAGGAAAATTGCCAAAGAATATGCGATTAAGAAAACTCACCCAAAAGAGTTTGCACTACTTCTTAAAAACTATAAATTATCTGATGATATTGCATTCAGATTTAGTAATAAAAATTGGAGTGAGTGGCCGTTGAATACGAATAAATATGTGTCGTGGTTAAATGAGACTGATGGCGATACCATCAATCTGTTCATGGATTATGAAACATTCGGTGAACATCAATGGGAGGATACTGGAATTTTTGAATTTATAAAACATCTGCCGGAAACTGCTTTAAAAATGGATATTGGTTTTAAAACTCCATCCGAAACCATAAAAGCATATGATACTGCTGGAGATGTTAATGTACCTTATTTGATGTCGTGGGCGGATATGGAACGAGATCTTTCCGCATGGTGCAGTAATCAACTTCAAGAATCTGCATTAAAAAGGGTATTTGATATTGAACATGAACTAAAAAGTAATCCTGAAAAAATAGATGAAGATACACTTAGTACATGGAGAAAGTTGCAGACTTCTGACCACTTTTATTACATGTCTACCAAATACTGGAGTGACGGTGATGTGCATGCGTATTTTTCACCATATGAATCACCGTACGATGCCTTTATTACCTACATGAATACCTTGAATGATTTTGAGGAAAAGGTGGCAAGCAAAATGGAGAATGCTGATTTGAGTAAAGCGTGTTTAGCGGTGGAGGAACTGCGTGTGAGGCTAAAAGAATTAGGTGGTGGCTATAGATCTACGATACGTACTTAATTACGAATTTCGAATAACCAATTTCCAAAAGATTTCGAATTTCGAATATTGAAACATTATTTGGAGATTGGTAATTCTAAATTAAACATTTAATCAATGCCTCGAGCAATTGTTACAGGTAACGGGAATTTGCAAGTTGGATTAGATTCAAAAAATATGATACGTGATATCTACTTTCCGTATGTTGGAATGGAGAATCATATTGCCTATCAACACTTTAATCGAATTGGAGTGCATATTGATGGTAAATTTTCGTGGTTATACGATGATAACTGGAAGCATAAAGTGAAGTATACTCCAGAGACACTTGTTACAGATTCTTATGCTGAAAATTCTGAACTTGAATTACAATTTAATTTTAATGATTTTGTATATCCATCTGAAAATGCTTTTATCAGAAAAATAACAATACGAAATAAAGCAAATCATGACAGACCTTTGAAATTATTTTTCTCACAAGACCTACATTTGTACGGCGATAATCAACAAGATACTGCGTTTTATGAACCTGATTTAAAAGCTTTGGTACATTATCGCAAACGGCGATATTTTTGGTTTAGCGGGCTTTGTTGTAGCAAAGAGGGTATAGATTCATATACAACAGGTAAAAGTGAATATATGGGGTTTGAAGGGACTTGGAGAGATGCTGAAGATGGAATGCTTCATGAACATGGTATAGAACAAGGATCTGTGGATTCTACCGGTGAGTTTGACATTGTGGTTAAAGGCGATGATGTAATTACTATGTACTTCTGGATCTGTGCTGGACAAAAAATGGGGGATGTAGTAAGAATACATAAATTTATTGTAGATGAGACACCAGAGAAATTACTCAAAAACACAATTAACTATTGGAAAAGCTGGGTAAACAAAGATGCTGAAAAAATCTCAGCCATATCACCTGAACTACAACAAAACTACAAACAGAGCCTTCTTATCACTCGTACGCAGATAGATAATCGTGGAGCTATTATTGCCGCAAGTGACTTGGACATCATGAAATTTAATAAAGATACTTACACATACATGTGGCCAAGGGACGGCGCATGGGTCACTCTTGCATTAGACAAAGCCGGTTATGGTGAAATAAGCAAAAGGTTTTATGAATTCTGCTCTGAAATCGCAACCAATGACGGCTATTTATTGCCAAAATATAATGCAGATCATTCCGTTGGCTCTTCATGGCATCCATATATCAAAAATAATAAAAAACAACTTCCAATACAGGAAGATGAATCTGGAATTGTGCTTTACGGACTATTTAAACATTATCAACAATTCGCTGATATTGAATTTGTCCAAAAAATGTATAATCCGCTGATTAGGAGAATGGGTAATTTCCTGATGAAATACAGAGATGAAAAAACAGGACTTCCAAAGCCAAGTTATGATTTATGGGAGCGAGAAAGAGGAGTGTCGGCTTATACCTGCTCAACAGTTTATGCCGGCCTGATGTCAGCTTCACAACTTTCAAAAATACTCGGACACTTTAATCATCAACAAAGATATGAAAAGGCAGCCCTTGAAGTTAGGGAAGCACTTATCAAATATCTTTATGATGAAGATAAAAAGAGATTTGTTAAAAGATTGTATGCTGATGAAAAAACTGGTGAAATAAAAAAAGATTATATCATAGACGCCAGTATGCATGCACTATGGATGTTTGGTGTTTTGCCACCAGATGATGACAGGATTTTTGATACAAATCAGGCAATTTACGATGCACTTTCTATTCCGACTGATGTAGGTGGTCTTACTCGCTACGAACATGATGATTACCAACGTGTACACGGTGATTATGGAGACATACCTGGTAACCCCTGGATTATTACGACCTTATGGCATGCGCAATGGCTGTTGGAAATTGCCAAAGACAAAGAAGGATTAAAACCTGTAAAAAAGTATTTAGATTGGACTGTAGGGCATATGAATGATGCCGGAATTTTACCTGAACAGCTTAGCCCTTTTAACGGCGAGCATCTTTCTGTTGCACCTTTAACATGGAGCCATGCTACGTTTATTGATACGGTGCTTAAGTATAATGAGAAATTGGAGGAATTATCGTAATTTGATATTACTAAAAAGGCCATCCAAACAATAATATCTGAACGACCTTTTTTGGTTTTATTACAACGTTCTTATTGAACTAGTGTAACCTGAACAGCCCTTGGGCCTTTTTCAGAAGCTTCCTTTTCGAAAGTAACTTTGTCGCCTCTGTTTAAGTCGTTAAACTCAACTTCGACAAGATCGTTCATGTGAAAGAAAACGTCTTTCTCTTCTCCTTCCGGAGTAATGAACCCAAAGCCTTTTTCATTAAGGTTTTTTATAACACCTTCCATAATATAAAAGGTTAAAAAATAAATTCCGTTAAGTAATGTTTATTGGAATTTATTTTGTAAACCCTACAACAATTTCCTAATGGACTGCGCTAAGAGTACAGTTTTTATTGAAATAGTCAAACTTAATTTCGCATTTTGTATTTCTGGCCTTGCCTGCAGGTAGACAAGATTTCGTATTTAAATCTGTATTTTTGATATACCATTTATCATTTATTTAGCATTTAACTGTGGAATGCGGAGTAAATGATAAATTTAAAATAATATATGCGAAATAGAATGCGAAATCAGAAATACGAAATGCGAAATAGTTAAGCAGCCACCCTCTCCTGCTCAGACTCTGTAGTTTTAGCCAGACACTTCCTGTTATATCTAATCATTGCTCTCGTATCACCCAAGCCTAACTCAATATATCTTCCATTCAGCCAAACCATATTATTAACTCTGGTGTTTTTGTTATTAAGCGATTGTTCACTATTTAATGATTTTATACTTTCGATTGAATTCACTTCCACTCTCATTACGCTTTGTTTTTCCTTTTTATCGTTAAGATAAGTATTCTTTTCAAAGGTTTTATCAGCATTAACTACTTTTGTAGCATGATATGGAACTTTGTTGTCATAAGCCTTTTTCGATACCTTTGATTTTCCTGCCCCAAATGGGCCCCTTTGGAGTTTACCCTTTCCAACTTTTATAATTCTGAGAGAGTTTCTTTTTTTGTGGTTTTCAGGAGCTTCAGTGAACGATAAATCGCCTTCAGTCCTTTGTATTGGATTTAGGTCCTCTACCCCTTCCTGTGCCTCATTATCATTAACCGGAGAATATTTTATAGATTCCCCATCCCCATTTGTGTCTAACAATCGTTCAGCTTCCTGACCTTCCTGCTCCGAAGATTCATGCATATAACAAACTCTCATTTCGTTAAAATTCAATTTTCTTTGTTTCTCTCTAGCTTGATACAAATTCTTTTGATAAGTCATAGGATCTTCTTTTTGTGTTGTCTTACCCTCAAAGAAATTGCTAATTTTTTGGGTAAATGTCAACTTTTGTGTGCGATCAAGTTTATCCATACTAGCTTTTACAGCTGCTTTGATTTCCTTATTTTCAATTGTATCCAACTCTTTATCAGCATCACTTTTAGCTACACTTGAAACGTTACCTTCAGCCGATCCGGACAAACGATTGTAAGTGGATTCAATTTGGCTAAATCCGTTATCCAGACTGTCATACATCTTGTCTAAAGTCTTTTTTGCCCCCTTATTCTTTATTTGGTCAATTTTAGCCCTAAGAATTTCATATCTTCGCATCTGCATTGGAAAGGATTCCAGATATCTTTGTTTTCCATCAAAAGACTGGCTTTTGATATCTTGTAAAAAGGCTACGTATGTGTGTTTGCTAATAATTTTCTTTTTTAATAATTCAGCTATTTTTTTTTCGTACCGAACTTCTATGTTTTGACCTTCTTTTTCCTTCATACTTCCGAATTCTCTAAAAAGTTCTGTATATCCCATCTTTTCTCTTAATCCTTCTATTTTTTTAAGTGATGAGCCTTTGAAGGTTTTGCGAATATCTTTCCATAAATCTTCATATCTTTTTAACTGATTTTCACTTTTTAGCTCTCGCATCCAATACTTTTTTTCATTGAGATTTACCTTCTTAAAGTCCTCCATATATTTTTTGACTGTTTCCTTTCCGATTATTCCTTCTTTCTTAGCTTTTTCCAATAATCCTTGATATTCTTTTGTCATTTTCTGAGATTCAATATCACCTTCTTTTTCTGCATATTTTTCAGCTTTCTTAAAATCTTCTTCTATCTTTTTCAAAAATTTACGACGTTCTGGAACTTTCATTTTTAAGAACTCTTTCTCACCTGGAACTTTGACTTTTGTATATTCATCAACCTGTAGAAAATCTTTTCCTTTTGCAAGCGGACTATTTACAATTACATCATACTTACTCCTATCCTCCTCCATTCTTTTAATTTTGTCTTTTATCAAAGTTTCAGCCTGTATAAATTTACTCACAAATTCGGGTTCATGAATAATTTTGGATAATAAAAAATCTCTATCATTCTCACTAGCAACTCCGCTTTTTATAGCATCATTGAGATATTTGAGTATTGTACCTGCCTTATCCTGTTGCTCTTTGGCATGTTTATATATATCTCTTAAATCTTTTGAGCTTAGTTTTTCGCTTTCTTTTCCTAATACCAATCCTTTATAAAAATCATGAGATTCTCTTTTAATTAGCCTTTGACCCCATGAAGCTTCAGCAATTCCCCCGATTTCTCTACGCAAAACATCATCCGACATATTATCACCTCCAAGCGTTTCATTGTCCTCCTTTCTATCTTCAACATCCTCCCCGTGATCTAAATCTTTTTCAATCATAATTTAATGTAAAGCAATTGTAGTCTAATAGAGGGGATTGGGCAATAAGAAAGGTGATTTGTACAATACTCATTGTACGGTGTTACTTCTTCAACTTACTCAATTAATACCCCCATTTTATATAGAACAGCGGTGAAG
>JAOZLT010000293.1 GCA_029934675.1 Candidatus Altimarinota bacterium
TGGAAAGAAAGTTCGACGGCTGCATTATCAACAAAAAGCGCCTTCAACTTCTCAGCCTCATCCCAGTCGGCTGAATTATCCACCAGAAATATCCTAGCTTCCAGCTCGGCCAACACTGAACGAACACAATCTTGGGTATCGGCGACAGCAAAATAATTCAGGATAATAACTGCGGTTTTATTAACCATGAGAAACTCAGTTAAACCCATACACTATGCGGACATTAGTTGAGTATATAATTCATAACGAAACGTTTTAATCGAAATTTTAATTTTAAAACACTATCAATCACGTGTAAAAATTTTTGCACTGTTTTATATATTGGCCTATTAAATAATAATAGATAAATTTTCATCTTAACCAATTTTCTTTTCTCACCAGTAACTATGTGATAGAAATTGACTTGTAAATCAATAAAATCTAAAAAATCTTGCTTAGTGAGATAAATATCCATATATCTAGCGACTCTCATAATTACCTGTTTTTCAGATGTCCCACTTAAGTAATGAGGCACAGCTTCCATTTGATAAAGATCAGACAAAAAACAATGAATTGATCTAATAATTAAAACATTCAAACTAATATTTTCATGCCACAGCCATTCTTGGTCAATAAACTTACATTTACCATTAGAAACAAAAGAATTCTTCCATACACAATCTAAATATTTGCCATCTAAGAAATACTTACCATTCTCTTCAATAGCATCTTTTTTTAAATGTTCAACCCAAATTTTACAACTTTTAAATAATTCCTTATTCTTCTTTTTCAAATTGATTTTTTGAAGTATTGTCACCTGTAGAGATAGTCTATCTTGCCACACATCAACAGTGGGTAGAAATTTTAGTTGGCTATCATTTTGTGTTAATTTAGGATTTATAAGTTTTTTATATGATTGTATAATCCCATTGTGATTATCTTTAAATTCAGTTATAGTTTGAAACCTCTTACAACGATTTGTCGAATATATATACCCATACAATTCTCCATTCCGCAATTTATCAAGATTTCCAGCAAAAAATAAAAATGAATTAGAAAAGAAAGATAACATATTATTTCTATCCAATTCTAAATAGGCAAGCTTCTCATTAAAATACTTTTTCCCCTCTCCTGAATAATCAACAGATTTATAATTTCCGACGAGTTCTCCAAGTTTAGCACAATTCAAAAAAATTTCTGAGATAACACATGACGTCAATTTATAATCTGGATAGGGATGATACAAACTAATTTTATCGAAATGTTGAGATAAAATCGAATGTAGTTCATTTTTTCCAAATGTCCTTACTTGATTACCATAATAGGGGTAGCCTTCTATGCCTTCAAACATTCTATTTGTATGATCTTCTCGGCATGATGAAAAATATTTTAACCCGAATTGATTTTCAATCGCAATTACAAGCATTCCATCGGGCTTTAAAAACTTCTTAAATGTAGCGAGTACAGTATCATAAGGGTCGACATTGCAAATAAAGCTATTGGAATATTCGAAAACTCCAATACAAAATATAATATCAAACTTTACCTTAAACTCTACTTCTTGAAATGGCGCACATATTATTGCAACATTGTCCATATCCTTAGTGCGCAATCTTGCAAGCTTTGCACGTGATGAGCTACCCTCAATCGCAATTACATCACTAAAGTTTTCACCAAGAAATCGTGTTATGGCACCACATCCACAGCCTACTTCTAAAACCTCACTTTTTTTATCAAATTCAAACCCACTTAATAACTGTGAGCGTTTCCTAGTTAGATGATATTCACTTGACCAGTCAATTATCCATCGTTCTAGTTCTTCTGATGTTGATGAAAGGTCTTGTACCTGTCGGAAAACTTTTTCTAGATAAAGCTCAGAATATGCTCCATCAGAGTACCCAAACTCCTTACTCGACAAAATCCATAGGGCATCTTTATTAAGTGTTAAATTGGTAACTAATTTTTTATTAATCAATTTGAGGTCCTTAAATCATAACTTGAATGAAGCTAGCCTCTGGAATACATATAACTATGTTGACCGACTTGGAAACGGTATTTCGTAGATTGAAATCAGAGTTCGGTTTGCGACCAATTTATCACCATAAAGAAGAGCGAGCTGACGGCCATCTATTTATTACTATTCTTGCATATCAGGCTGTCCAGGTCATCAGACGAAATCTAAAAAAACAACGGTATCAACGACAGCTGGTATTCCTTAAGGAAAACACTTTCTGGACAACAATGGGTTACGGCAACATTCAAGCAAAAAGGTAGTCGCACTCTGCACATTAGAAAAATGACAATAGCTGAGCCAAAATTGAAAAAAATCTACGACGCATTGGAGATATCACCATCTCCAGGATGTACCGAAAAAACGATAACTTAACAAAATGAAACAACTGTAGTGCCTCTCGACCGTTTTAAACTCTGTAAGTTAATGAATTAAATCAATCTATTTTTTTACGCTGTTAAACATGGGTTAACGGACGATCAACCAAAGAAAAAAAATCATCACCATTTCAGCAACAATCGTAGCCAGCGCTGCCCCAGACCAGCCAAGGCGAGGAATTAAACAAAAATTCAACCCAACATTGGTAAGGGCACCGGCAAAACAGACTATGCCATTATAACGAGAACGCCCACCAGCAATCACAACTAGACTGAAAAAAGAGCGCAGCATCAACATTAAAGGTAGAATCGCCAACCACTTCAACATGGGAACTGAAATGATATATTCCGACCCCAGAAGCAAAGGAATCAAGTCGGCGCCAAAGAATAACAGCAGCCCACCTAGACTGT
>JAOZLT010000294.1 GCA_029934675.1 Candidatus Altimarinota bacterium
TAAAATTCTGAACTCATTTGTACAATCACTTAGGCCAAGATAGGCATATCGACCTGAAACGTAAAGAGAATGAACATGTTCAGAACTAAGATAAGCGCCTACCTGAACAGGAGAAGTAGGATCAGATATATCTAAAATTCCAAAATATGGAGAAGAATAACTAACAAAATGAATATAAGTACCGGATATACTAAGATCATGAATACTATCACCGGTATTATAACTACCTACTTCTTTTATATTGTTTTTATCCGAAATATCTAAAATAACAATATTTCCAAATTTTAAACCTAAATAAGCATAATTACCAGAGATAACAACTGAAAAAGGAGATTGACCTATTTCATATTCTCCAACAACAGATAGCGTACTGGTAGATAAATCAATAATTCTAAATCCCGTAGAAGAGTTTTCACTTATAGCTAAATAAGCATAATCTTTTTCTATTTGAATATCATTAACATAGTTACCAGCCTCATATTCTTTATCCAAAGTTGGATCAACTGGAGTTTGCAAAAATCCCCCAGAAAGACTTAATTTTTCTGTTGGAGCGTCTGTACCGATACCAACATTACCAAGTTTATCAATATTCAAAAGCGAATCTCCGCTTGAGCTAGAAACACTTAGAATATCGGTTCCAGCTGTTCCCCAGATATCTAAAGTAGCTGCTGGACTTGATGTACCTATCCCAACATTTCCACTTGCATTATTTACATATAAAATATCAGATAAACTTGTGGTTCCAGTAGTCACAAATCTATCATCTACAATCACATCCCCAAGATTAGAGGCGCTTAGAGTTAAATCAAGGTTTTCAAATCCAGATTCAGTTTTAATTACACCAGCACCATCAAAAATGATATTGGCACCAGATCCATTAGCCATATAAAGATCACCGCCGATGCTAACATCACCAGTATCAGCAAAAGTGACTGGTTGGTTGAATGTAGTCTGAGCACCCGTAACAGTCATTACATCCGTTCCAGCATAATTCAAGTTCAAAATCGGACCTTCTCCGTCTACCCGAATAGAAAGACCGGAAGATGAAGCATTAGTAGAAGTATTATAAATTCTTGTTAAATAATCTGTTGAAGAGGCATAAACGTCTAGGAGGTAGCTTGGAGAACTTGTACCTAGCCCCAATCTATCATTAGTATCATCCCAGAAGAAATTAGAATTATCTTCGGTTAAAATACTACCGTTTGAAAATACTATAGAACCGGAAGTAAATGAAGTATTCCCCGTACCACCATAAGCTAATCCAATCGTATCAGCCATCCATGATCCATCAGTAACTTGTCCAATACCATTAACCATAAACTGATCTGTGGAAGTTGCGCCGATAGCGAATAGTGATGATGGAGAAGTCGTGCCGATTCCGATGTATCCACCGTCTAGGATGGTGAATACTTCAGTGGAGCCGTCGAAAATGTTGAGGATGTCGCCAGTTCCGGATTGAGTTACCGTTAAAGCAGTAACAGCTCCGCCATAGTCGGTGTCATTGGCGTCTATGGTTAAACGGTTTGATTGAGTGTATTTTGTGTTGGTGCCGGCGTCATTAACGCTACCTTGATTATTAACAATAACCGTGCTATCCGCGCTAGAAGATATTTCTATGGTACCACTGTTAGAAGAAATAGTATTATTGTCTCCAACAATTTCCATACCATAATTTCCACTATTATCAATCTTATTTCCTTGAATTATATTATCAGAACTCATTAAAGAAAGATGAACACCATCATTACTATTCCCCGATATTTGATTATTAGAAACAATAGACTTATCCATGTCATAGCCATAAATACCATCAGAAGTATTTAACATTATAATATTCCTATCAATAATTAAATAATAAAGATCATAAGAATAAAGACCATAGACACAATTCTTAAGAACATTCCCTCTAACTACTGAATAATAACCATACATAATACTAACTGCAATATTCCCCACAGAATCAACTACATTATCTGCTATTACATTATAAGCCATATAACCTGAATCATGCGTCATATTAATCCCAACATCTTCTACGTCATAAATAAAGGTATTGCTAACCTCAGAATAAGTAACAGCTTTAAAATAAACACCATGACAATCGCTACCGGTATTTCCAGCATTGTTACCATCTATTTTAAGATTGCTAATCTTAATATGAGTATTTCCGTTTGTGAAATCCGTATTAGAAAATACCGAAGAATTAGTCCCATCAGCTAAATAAAGAATAGTAGAAGAAGCTCCAGCACCTTCAATCCAGACATTTGACGGAATAGTAATTGTTCCAGTGATATTATATTCGCCAGATGGGATAAAGACTTTACCACCGCTAGTTGGTAAAGCATCTATGGCTTGTTGAATACCAGTGCTGTTCTGAGCATAATGCACACCGTCTACAATAATCACATTATTCCATGAGGCTACTGTTGTGGTTGAAAAAATTGCAGTTCCTTCTACTACTAAATTAGCAGTCGGGCTTGATGAACCAATCCCCAAATACCCACTAGAAGAATCCCAGAATAAATCAGAGACATCTGTTCCAGTGGCGGTATCACCAGCAGAAGAATAAAATGCTAAAGAACCAACATCACCGTAGTCTAAACTTCCTCCAGAACCGGCGTCAACCCAGCTTAGATTTCCAGATCCATCAGTAGATAAAGTATAACCAGAAGTTCCATCGGCGATTGGTAAAGTCCAGGTAACATCACTAGCTACACTTGAACTGGCTTTGAAGGCAACGTAGTTAGTACTTCCAGAATCATAAAACTTCATGG
>JAOZLT010000295.1:0-1378 GCA_029934675.1 Candidatus Altimarinota bacterium
AGATTCTATCGATAAAACCCATACTAAAACTTAAGATTATTCTCGTGAAAGCCTTTGTATATGTATGTTTATTAGCTGGAGCACTTGTGCTGCCGCTATCTGAACGTGCACGCTCAATTGTTTTTAAGGCCGCCTCAGTCGCAATAACGGGTGTTGAAGATAGCATTGATCGGATGTTGACGGATTACGGTCATGCCGAGATCCGGACGGTTGCCAACAGTGAGTTTGATGATGTGATTTCTAAGAGTGGACGTTTAGTGATTGTTGATTTTCATCAAGAAGAAACGATGGTTCTCAAAAATGACAAATCGGATTTAGACAAATCGATTGGTCGTTTGTCATCGGAGGTTTTGGTTGCCAAGGTTTTAGCTGACAGAAATGTTGAGTTGATTGACCGCTTACAAATTCAGACAATTCCAACGATCCGTATTTATAGGGACGGGGAGTTGCTTGAAGAGTTTAAAGGGAAGGTTGATAAAGACCAATTTTTAAAGACGGTGCAATACCATTTGGCTAATCCCGAGAGCCAACCTTATTACAATGGCTATATTGGACCGATGAAGAAGGATTGGTTGCCTAAAGGTCTGGAAGAAACTTCACCAGGGAGTTCATTTCGACCTTTGAATCCGGATTCTCAATAGGGGCCTTTGCAAATGGATTGCCTTATTTGGTTGAGGAGATTACAGTGTGTGACTTTTAATCGTGGGGTAAGCAGTATTTGCTTATCTCTTTTTTTTGCTTTTTTATTGGGGGGTAGTTTATCCCAGGCTCAAACGTCGGTAGACCGAGCGAGTTTAGGTATCAATCTGTCGGGTCCATCGGATTGGAACACGGAGCTTCCCTTCGTGGATGTTTTTCGACTTTCCCGCACGTGGATCAGTCAGAAAAAAGGACAAGCGTGGGGGAAAGGTCCGAAGCTGGAACTTGATCCGCATGGGTGGGTGAAAAAACTTGAAAACGGCTGTTGGGCCGAGACTTTGATGTGCACGATCGAAGGGGATCATTATCCTTCTGGTAAATACAGCTTGATCTATGATGGCGAGGGGACATTGGCTGTATCGGGAGGCGCTCGAAAGTTGTCGGGCAAGCCCGGACGTATGACAATTGATGTGGATGCCTCGAAGGGCACGATGTTTCTCAAACTAATGACAACCTCACCTGAAAACCCGGTGAGGAACATTCGCGTGATCATGGCGGGTTTTGAGAAGACTTATCAAAAGCATCCATTTCATCCGGCCTTTTTGAAGCGGTGGCGGGGTGTTTCCTGCATTCGTTTTATGGACTGGATGAAAACGAATGGATCGACCATTGAACATTGGCAGGATCGTCCGAAAACAACGGATGCGACCTTTACCGTCAAAGGAATGCCACTTGAGGA
>JAOZLT010000295.1:1388-2773 GCA_029934675.1 Candidatus Altimarinota bacterium
TAATGAGATGAAGTCGGACGCCTGGTTTTGTATGCCTCATAAAGCGGATGATGATTATGCGCGTCGGTTTGCCCAGATGGTGAAGAAGAGGCTGAATCCAGCGCTTAAAATCCACATTGAATACTCCAATGAAGTTTGGAATACGATGTTTGCCCAAACTCGATACAGCCAGAAAAAAGGGAAAGAACTCAAGTTGGGTGCCAAAGATCGACCGTGGGAGGGTGGAGGGATGTATTATGCCCAGAGGTCGGTTGAGATCTTTAAAATTTGGGAAGAGGTATTTGGCAGTAAAAAACGTCTCATCCGCGTGCTGGCCTGGCAGTCGGGAAATACGTGGTGGATGGAAAATATCGTGTTGACCCATCAGGACGCCTACAAACATGCAGATGCTTTAGCGATTGCCCCTTACATGGGAATGGGCGTGCCGATAAAGGGAAAGGGGCTGACGGCTGAAAAGGTGTCGACCTGGACGGTGGATCAGGTGCTTGACCACTTGGAAAACAAGGCACTCCTAAAATCGATTGAATCGATCAAGAAATCTAAAAAGGTGGCTGACAAATTCCGCCTCAAGCTCATCGCCTACGAAGGTGGCCAGCACATGGTGGGGGTAGCGGGTGGTGAGAATCATCAAAAAATGACAAATCTTTTTCATCAAGCCAACAGACACCCACGGATCGAAGGGATTTATCAAAAATATCTCAATGCTTGGTCGCGTGAGGGCGGCGGGCTGTTCTGTTATTTTTCCTCCGTCAGCAAATGGAGCAAATGGGGGAGTTGGGGGGCGATGGAATATGCGGATGATGATCGGCGCAAAACACCGAAGATGAAAGCGATCGTTGATTGGGCCAAGAAAAATGGCCAGTCAATCGCTCGGTGATCCAGGGCGATCTAGGGCGTATCAGCCAGGGTTTTTTTAACCGCGAATGTGCGCGAATTATAGAGGGTCATTGCGAATCGGGATGATTATCTTGAGAAGAAATCAAGTCGGGCATCAGGTGAGATGGACTCGGGTGCGGGTGCTGTGATCGTAAGGATCTCCTTGAGTGGCAGGCTGGCCAGTGGTGTAGCCTCTGCTGGTTGCAGTCGGATTTTTTTATTCACAAACTCTGGCAGCGAAAGGTTCTGTTGATGCGCCTCATTGCGGAGTCGATGATAGACAGCGTGGGGGAGCGTGATGGTGATTTTTTGAGTTCGTTCGTTTTTCATAACGAAGAAACCCTGACAGCATCGTGTGAATCGATGATGAAGATGGTGTGAAAATTCAGGACTTTTTTGGAGTGCGGTGAGGATCACCGCTTTCGAATATTCTATTCGGCGATGTTGAGAATTCGGTGGTGGGGATCAAAATGATCGTGGATTATTGTAGATCCAAAAAAGTTGCCTGA
>JAOZLT010000045.1 GCA_029934675.1 Candidatus Altimarinota bacterium
TGTTCAGGCGGAGTAGCCATTGGAGTTTCTTGGGCTGGTGGAGCGGAAACTTGTTGCTTGTTAGCCGGTTCAACAGGTTGTGGCGCTTGTGGAGTAGATGGTACTTCTTGCGCGTTAAATTGATTCTTGTTTGTATTTGGTGTAAATTCTTCCATTTTAGTAAGTTTTTGTATTTTAATTTATCTATTAATTATACCATTTTTGATGTCAATTTTCAATCCTTCTATTGGGTTGAATTTACTTTAGGTTAAGAGGAGGAACTAATGGATTTATATATAAATGTAATTACTACTTTGCACATATTCTATATGTATCATTTGGGTGGGGTCTTTGTATATATGAGGACTAACCTGTCGGTGGGTGGGGAAAGAAAAACGAATAAAAGAAAGAGGTAATATTTTAACACTAATATTTTATCTGTCTATTTAATTTTATTATCCAATTTGACATTACCGACAACTTGTCTATAATGTTCTGGCTATCTTCGTGCCCCTCTGATTGAGTTGAGGTTGGCGGCACTAGTGCAATCGTTCGTCATTAGGAAGCCAAATTTCTCAACTATATTAGTATGTTCAAATTTAAACGATATAACGAAATAACGAAATAACTAAACGATATGTTATTACGTCATTTTGCTATATCGGAGCTTCGTGCAAATTATTAATTTTTTCTTATTATGGCCACAAAAAGCGCAACTAAAAAACTTATTACTAAACCTACAAAGGTAGAAAATAATCGATATTATTTCACTGAGTCTCAAGATGTATTTAAGCTTCCACCATTAACTGAAGTACAGCTTAATTCATATCAATGGTTTTTGAGTGATGGTATGAAGGAGCTTCTCGAAGAAGTTTCTCCTATAACAGATTTTTCCGGGAAAAAGATGGAGCTTCATTTTTTGAACCACACTTTAGATAAACCAAAGCATGATGCTGTAACAGCAAAGAGGAAGAATCTTTCCTATGAGGCACCTTTGAAGGCTCATGTTCAGTTGATTAATAAAGATACAGGTGAAATTAAGGAACAGGATGTGTTTTTGGGTTCAATTCCGTTAATGACTGAAAAAGGTACTTTTATTATTAACGGTATTGAACGTGTTGTTGTTAATCAGATAGTGCGTAGTCCAGGCGTTTTTTATTCCAAAAATGCGGCAGCACCACAATTTTTTAATGCAAAAATTATTCCAAAAAGAGGTGCGTGGTTAGAAATTGAGACAGATAAGAAGGGTATAATTACAGTTAAGATAGATAGGAAGCGTAAAATTCCTGTTACACAACTTTTGCGTATTTTTGGTTACGGTAAAGATGCTGATATTTATAATGTATTTAAGGAGATTAATGTAGATATTAATAATGATTACATCCAGAAAACATTAGAAAAGGATAGTGCAAGGACAGTTGAGGATGCTTATCAGAGTGTTTATAAAAAAATACGTCCAGGAGATTTAGCTACGCCTGAAAATGCAAAACAGTTAATTGATGCGTTGTTTTTTGATTTCAAGCGTTATGATATGGGTGTTGTGGCGCGTTATAAGCTAAATAAACGTTTCGGCACTTCTACAGATATTAAACTAAAAGATAGAGTTTTTCATGTAGAAGATTTTGTTAATATTGTAAAATATTTAATTGAACTCAATAATGGCGAAGGGAAGGCGGATGATATTGACCATCTTAGCAATCGTCGTATACGTAGTGTTGGCGAGTTAGTTCAGAATAAGTTTAGGGTGGGTTTAATGCGTACAGATCGTATTGCAAAAGATAGAATGACAGTTATGGATTTGGAGACAGTTACTCCTACACAATTAATAAATTGTCGTCCGATTACAGCTGCACTTCGTGAATTTTTTGCGAGTTCACAACTTTCTCAGTTTATGGATCAGACAAATCCGTTAGCTGAGCTTGCTCATAAAAGACGTATTTCAGCAATGGGTCCAGGAGGACTTTCACGAGAACGAGCTTCTTTTGATGTTCGTGATGTGCACACTTCTCATTATGGTCGTATTTGTCCGATTGCTACACCGGAAGGACCAAATATTGGTTTGGTTGTACATTTGGCTGCATATGCTCGTGTAAATGATTATGGGTTTATTGAGACACCTTATCGTAATGTTCTACATTTTGTAGAGCCAAAGGTTGATGAGCTTGTAGGAAAAATTATAGATGAGGAGATTAAGGATGGTAAAAAAATTATAGCTAAGATTGGAGATGTATTGACTAAGGAGCAAGCTTCAAAGGTTGCATCCATAAAGAAAAAAATAAAGACTCCTCCTGCACAAGAACTAGATGCTTCTATTGTACGCCCATTGATAGGTAAAATTATTGCTGAGGAAATTAAAGTGGGTCGTAAAGTTGTAGCCCAAAAAGATGAATTTATAGATGAAATGAAAGCAAGGTTTATTGTTAACAATAAACAAATAAATAAATTGAAAATTAAGGAACGTCCATATCATCTCGTGAAGGTAAGAGCTTATGTTGGTGATGATATTAAGTATTATGATGCAGATGCTGAGAAATACTTTATTATAGCTGAGGCAAGTGCTTCGTTAGATGATAATGGTCAGTTTTTGGATACACGTGTTGCGGCAAGGCGTATTGGTGAGCCATCATTGGTTCATGTTCGTGATCTTACACATATAGATATTTCTCCAAAACAGATAATTTCTGTTACTACGTCGCTTATTCCTTTTTTGGAGCATGATGATAATACGCGTGCGTCAATGGGGTCTAATATGCAACGGCAAGCAGTATCACTTATTAGGCCTAGTCGTCCAATTGTTGGAACGGGTATAGAGGCTTTGACTGCTGAAAGTTCTGGTCAGGCTGTGACTGCTAGAGCGAAAGGAGTTATTTCTGAGGTAGATGCTTCTCATATTGTGGCTATGTATGATGATGGTAAAAAGGAAACATATCCAATTCTTAATTTTATGCGTTCTAATCAGGCTACTTCAATTCATATGCGTCCAGCTGTTAATAAGGGGCAAAAGGTGAAGAAGGGGGATGTGCTAATAAATGGAGCTGCGGTAGATGGAGGGGAGTTGGCTCTAGGTCAAAACCTTTTAGTGGCTTATATGTCATGGGTAGGATATAACTATGAGGATGCTGTTATTATGTCTGATAGAGTGGCTAAGAAAGGACTTTATGATTCTATTCATATTGAAGTGTTTACTGTAGATGTGCGTGATACTAAACTCGGCCCTGAAATCATAACGCGTGATATTCCAAATGTAGGTGATATTCGCTTGAAAGATTTAGATGTTGATGGAATTGTTCGTATTGGTGCTACTGTTAATGAAGGCGATATATTAACGGGTAAAATTACACCAAAAGGTGAAACAGAATTGACTGCAGAAGAACGTCTTTTACAAGCTATTTTTGGAGATAAGGCAAAGGATGTTAAAGATACATCGTTGCGTTTGCCAGGAGGTGAAGGTGGAAAAGTCGTAGATGTGCAGATATTCAATCGTCAGCAAGGTGATGAATTACCTACAGGTGTAATACGTCAAATAAAGGTTTATGTGGCTCAAACCAGAAAAATTCAAGTTGGAGATAAGATGGCAGGGCGACATGGGAACAAAGGTGTTATTTCAAAAATAGTGCCTTGGGAAGATATGCCATTTCTACCAGATGGAACACCTGTTGATATCATTCTTAATCCTTTGGGGGTATCCAGTCGTATGAATATTGGACAGGTACTTGAAACTCATTTGGGTTGGGCTGCAGATAAATTTGGTATCCATGTTGCCACTCCTGCATTAAATGGATTGGGAACTAAGATAGTGAAGCAGTTAATGAAAGAGGCAGAACTTCCTGAAGATGGGAAAATTCAGTTATATGATGGTAGAACGGGTGAGCCTTTTTATTACAAAACTACAATAGGAAAGGTATATATGCTTAAACTACTTCATTTAGTTGATGATAAGCTTCACGCTCGTAGTGTTGGTCCATATTCTTTGGTTACTCAGCAACCACTTGGTGGTAAGGCTCAACATGGTGGACAGCGTTTTGGTGAAATGGAAGTGTGGGCATTAGAAGCGTATGGTGCTGCGCATACTTTGCAGGAAATGTTAACTATTAAGTCAGATGATGTTATTGGTCGTGCCAGGGCTTATGAATCTATTGTAAAAGGAGAATCTATTCGTACACCAAGTGTTCCAGAAAGTTTCAATGTATTGGTTAAGGAATTAAAAAGTCTATGTCTTGATGTTGCTTTGACTAAGGTTGGTGGCGAAAAGCCTGTAAAAGAAGTGAATTTAGAAGATGTAATTGAAAAAGCTGAAGAAGATATTCCATCAAATGACCAAATCAAAGAGTTGGATCCTAAAGTTAAGGAGGCTGATAAGACTGTTGAAGCTGAAATAGAAGGTGAAAATATAGGTAAACATGATGTTGTTGAAGAAATGGAGGAGTCTTTGATAGAGGATGCTGGACTTGAGGGGAAAGTTACCACTAAGGAAATTCAGCATGAGGAGGAATTACTTGAGAAACAGGAGGATAAGCTTAATAAGAAAGGAGAAGAATAACATTTCACATTTCTGATTTCACATTTCTGATTCAATTTTTCATTTATCATTTTACAATTTTCATTTAATTTATAATTCATAATTAATAAAGTATGAGAAGCGTCAATAAAGTAATATTAATAGGAAATATAACTCGTGATCCTGAGCTTAAGAAAACTGCTACGGGTCAATCTATCGTTACATTAGGTTTGGCAACTAACCGTGAGTGGGTAACAGCTAAAGATGAAAAACATTCTTTGGCCGAGTATCATAATCTTGTGGCTTGGGGTAAGTTGGCTGAAATTTGTCATCAATATTTAAAAAAAGGCAAATTAATTTATGTAGAAGGATATTTAAAAACACGTTCTTGGGATTCTCCAGAAGGTGCAAAGATATTTAAGACAGAGGTTGTAATTTACGACATGATTATGCTTGAGAAGCGTCCAAAAGATGGGGTTGATGATGATGCTCGATTTGGTGATGCGGAAGAATTTATTCCAGATAGCGATAATATGTTCGATCCAGGAGCTGATGCAACTGAAGAACTAAAATAAATTTTTCAATCTTCTAATTTTCAATCTTTTAATTAAAATTATATGTCACATATCAAGACACAAAAGGGGCACGATGAGTTTAATGCAATAACTTTGTCGGTTGCTAATCCGGATGAAATTTTGAAATGGTCTCATGGAGAAGTAACAAAACCTGAAACCATTAATTATCGCACTCAAAAACCAGAAAGAGATGGGTTGTTTTGCGAGAGAACATTCGGGCCTACAAAAAACTGGGAATGTTATTGTGGAAAATATAAACGTATTCGTTATAAGGGCGTTGTTTGTGAAAAATGTGGAGTTGAAGTTACTCGTTCGATTGTTAGAAGAGAGCGAATGGGGCATATAAGTTTGGCAGTTCCTGTTACTCATATTTGGTTTTTAAGATCAACACCAAGCCGTATCGGACTTCTTTTGGATTTACCGATAAAGGCTATTGAACAGGTAATTTATTTTGCAGCATATATTGTTATAAGCGTTGATGATGATGGAAGAAAAGAAGTTATAGAACAGTTAGAGAAAGATTATCAGGTTTATAAAAAGCAGATTCAGGAAGAATTTAAGCAGAAAGAGGCTGAATTTAAGATTAAGAAACGAGATAAAACACTGAAGTCAAATAAGGGGGATACTGATGAAAATTTATCAGTTGAGGATTTATTGAAGCTTGAAGATTCATTTGCTCAGAAGGTTGAAGAGTTGGATCAGCAGCATAATCAGGCAAAGGAAGAGCTTGAAGATTTAGGAGTGGGTAAAGTAATTGGAGAGCTTGAATATCGTGAGCTTTCGATGAAGTTTGGTCATATATTTCGTGCAGGTACAGGGGCTGAATCAATTCGTCAGATTTTAGAATTAATTAATCTTGAGGAATATACTAAAAAATTACAAGAAGAATATGTCCAGAGTACTGGGCAGAGACAGAAGAAGTTAAATAAGCGTATACGTTTTGCAAGTTCTTTGAATAAAGCAGGAATTAGGCCAGAGTGGATGGTTATAACGCAACTTCCAATTATTCCGCCAGATTTACGTCCTATGGTACAGCTTGATGGTGGAAGATTTGCCGCAAGTGATTTGAATGACTTGTATCGTCGTGTTATTAATCGTAATAATCGATTAAAGCGTCTTATGGCAATTGGTGCTCCGGAAGTTATTTGTCGAAATGAAAAACGAATGCTTCAGGAGGCAGTAGATGTACTTTTTAATAACCAGCCTCGTGGAGGAAAAAGTGCTTTTATGGCTGGCGATAAGCGAAAATTAAGATCTCTTTCTGATATGCTTAAGGGTAAGCAAGGACGGTTTCGTCAGAATTTGCTTGGTAAACGTGTTGATTATTCAGGTCGTTCTGTGATTGTAGTAGGACCTAATCTTAAACTTCATCAGTGTGGACTTCCTAAAGAGATGGCATTGAAGTTATTTAAACCTTTTGTAATTGGTCAATTAATTCGTGATGAACATGCTCATAATGTTAAGGGTGCTGAACGCTTGATTGATGCTGGGAAGAAAGAAGTTTGGGATATTTTAGAAAAAGAGATTAAAAATCGTGTAGTTCTTTTAAATCGTGCGCCAACTCTTCATCGTTTAGGTATTCAAGCTTTTCATCCTGTACTTATCGAAGGTAAGGCAATTCAAATTCATCCTTTGGTGTGTGCGGCTTTTAATGCGGATTTTGATGGAGATCAAATGGCTGTTCATCTTCCATTATCTGAAAATGCTCAGAAGGAGTCACAAAAACTCATGCTTTCTTCTAAAAACTTATTGAAACCGTCTGCTGGAGAGCCGATAATTACGCCTTCTCAAGATATGGTGTTGGGTATTTATTATCTAACAAAAGCTATTAAAGGTAAGGTTGGAGAAGGAATGATATTCGGAAATATTAGTGATGCTGTGAATCATTATCGTATGGGTAATGTAGATTTACATGCAATAATTAGAGGTAGAGTTAATGGTGAAATTTATGAAACCACAGTAGGTAGAATGATTTTTAATAGCTTTATTCCTGATGAGCTTGGTTATATAAATGACCCTGTTGGTAAAGGGGGATTACATAAACTTTTATCGGATTGTTTAGAGAAAGTTGGGTCTGAGGCTACAAGTACAATGGCAGATGAGTTTAAGCGAGTTGGATTTAAGTTTGCTACAAAATCTGGTTTAAGTATTTCTGTTTCAGATATGATTTCACCAGATAATCGAGATGAGAAAGTAAATGAGGCAGATTTGAAAGTTAAAAAAATCAATAATCAATATTGGAAAGGGTGGATTACTGAAGAAGAACGTTATCATCATGCGATTCGAACGTGGTCATCTTTGAAAAACGATATAACGAATAGTATGATTGAAACTTTTGCAAAAGAACCAGAAAATCATATATATTATATGATTGATTCTGGAGCGCGTGGTAATTGGGGACAAATTACACAGCTTTGTGGAATGAAGGGGCTAGTTGCCAATCCAAGTGGAAAAACTATTGAACTTCCTATTAAGTCCAATTTAAAAGGTGGATTTTCTATTTTGGAATACTTTATTGCTACTCATGGTGGACGAAAAGGTAAATCTGATACTGCGCTAAAAACTGCTGAAGCAGGGTATCTTACTCGTCGTTTGGTGGACGCTGTACAAGATGTGGTAATAAAAGAGCCTGATTGTGGCTCGGAGCATAAACACTTGATAACTCGCGCAGAAAGTGAGCAAATTGGGGAGAGCTTTGAAAAACGTGTTTACGGCAGAACTTTAATGGAACCAATTATTCATCCTAAAACAGGAGAGGTTATTTTGGATGCGGGTGAGGAAATTGATAATAAAATACTTCCTCAGTTAAAAGAATTAGGAATAGACGAAGTCAAAGTAAGTAGTATTATGACTTGTAAAACTGAAAATGGTATTTGCCAAAAATGTTATGGTAAGGATTTGGGTACAAACAGGACTGTTCAATTAGGTACTGCTGTTGGTATTATTGCCGCTCAAAGTATTGGCGAACCGGGAACTCAGCTTACAATGCGTACGTTCCATATGGGTGGTGTTGCAGAAGGTTCGGATATTACTCAGGGGCTTACGCGTGTAGAAGAGCTCTTTGAAGCTCGTTCACCGCGTTTGAATGCGACTCTTTCTGATATAGATGGGCAAGTAAACGTTAAGCAAAAGAAAGACAAGATAGAAGTTACAGTTTTGGGACAAGAAGTTGATAATGATGAATATAATATTCCAAAAAAGTATGATTTTCTTGTTAAAAAAGGTGATGAGATAAAGGTAAAACAAGTACTTGCAAAGTCAAAAGTAGATAAAAGCAGTATTAAATCTAAGGTGGATGGAAAAGTAATAAAGGTTGAGAAAAATTTAATTATTGTAAAACATAATGAAAAACAGGTAAAAATTTATGAATTTGGGAATAGAGAGCGTCTTCAAGTTACCAATAAGCAATTAATAGCAAAAGGCACACCTCTTAATCGTGGTCATTTAAATTTACAAGAATTATTACAACTTACAGATCCTTATACTGTTCAGAAATATATTACGACTGAAGTTCAGCATATATATGCATCTCAAGGGCAAACTATTAACGATAAACATATTGAAATTATTGTTAAGCAGATGTTTTCTAAATTTCGAATTATATATCCTGGAGATAGTGAATTTTTATCAGGAGAAACTACTAGTGCTGCAAAATTTGAAAGGATTAATGAACAGCTTTATAAATCAAAAAAAGAAGAGATGATGGGAGAGCGTTTATTATTGGGTATTTCACGTATAGCCATAATGACAGATAGCTGGCTTTCAGCTGCTTCCTTCCAAGAAACTATCCGCGTACTTGTTGAAGCTTCGACTACAAAAAGTATGGATTTATTAAAAGGCTTGAAAGAAAACGTAATTATTGGTAAGTTAATCCCCGCTGGTGAAATTTATAGACAGCAATATGCTAAAAATACAAAAACAAAATAATTTCAGATTTCTTATTTCAGATTTCTGATTCAAGTTTAATATTTATTATTTTTCATTTAAATAACGATTATGCCGACAATTAATCAATTAATTCGCAAAGGAAGGAAGAATCCTGCTGATAAGAGCAAGTCTCCAGCTTTGCAATATA
>JAOZLT010000296.1:0-920 GCA_029934675.1 Candidatus Altimarinota bacterium
AAAAACCCGTAGGTACTTCAACTATAATCTGATTATCTTTCCAAGAATTAATACAATTTGTATTTACTAGCTCAGCCAAAACTGCATTAGTTCCATCAAAATCAACTGTTCCGGGTATAATTCCAAAATTCCTACCACCAATAGTGATTAAATTTTCACCTGCACCATTAGATCTTACTTGATCACAAGTTTGACCGGCCAAAACATTACAATTGCTATCATCACGACAGGCATCATTAGTCGGACTACTATCTGCTTCCTGACAAAACCCACCCTCTGGACTAATCCAATCTATAATCGGAGTACTTTGGCAGATACAGCAGTCATCAACAAGTGGATCATACTTGGCAGCATTACAAACAGCCAAGCTATTTAAACAACCACAAAAATTACTAGCACATCTATAATTATTGTCAGAACAATCAATGCTGTCAGCAATGCAATCATCTTCTAAACTAGAACCACAAGCCTCGCCGTCACAAGAAGCACAATCTAAACCACCACAATCAACCCCTTCTTCATCAAAATTTAAAATAGTATCGCAACAATGTTCTGGTCGTAATAAATAATCATGGCTATGACTATCTTCACGCCCGACAAAATCCTCGGTATAAGCTTTAATATTTACAGTAGCATTTGCATATGAGCTAGAATCCCAAACAACAGGCGTCTGTGGCAAAACAATATCAGCAGGAGTATCAAAAGGGTTTACAGGACCTAGAGGCGGTGGAACATTATTTGACAAACCTTGAGATGTTAAAATATCTATAAAAAATTCTATATAACTTACTGCGTAATCATCCTTACCCTCAGCGCTTAACGTATTGTTCGTATCCACACACACCTGAGAAAAAGTTAATTTAACGCTAGGGTCTTCACAGTCAATATAATTGCCAGTAGTAAAAGTCAAATCACAACCC
>JAOZLT010000296.1:930-2767 GCA_029934675.1 Candidatus Altimarinota bacterium
CTCACCGCCAGAACAATCCAAAGCCCAACCATCAACACTTTCAATAACATTTCCGTCAGCTGTTACTATAAAATCAGTATTAGAATCAAAGCAATTAGTAGCCCCACAAGGATTGGTTGGTGCCGAAGAACAAGCTCCTGAAACATTAGGAGTGAATATTATTCTGTTGCCTGATACTACTGTGGTGCCGGGGACAGGTGTATTCGTGCCATCGTCATATTCTATGGTAAAAGAACTTGCATCAACAGTAGCTGAATTAACATTTTTATTAAATTTAAAACGAACCTTGCTATTAATCGGAGCCGTAGATGAGTTTGGTGATAAATTTTTAGTCTTAAAAGTTGCTGTACTCGAACAACCAAAACAATTACTATCTGGCGACCAGCCCCACACTCCGCTCGTATTTACACATCTATTACAACCAATACAAAGATTTGCATTAGAGGTTGCACTACAATTTGGCAACGCAGGCGTACCAGTAGTAGCGTCCATTAATTTATTTAATACAAAAGAGGCAATTGCAAAAGATGACAAAATAATAACTAGTCCAATTACAGCGCTCAGTAATGTCTTTTTAGCTTTTTCAACTTTGTCTGGTTCTCCTTCGCTGGTCATCCACAGGAAGCCGGCATACATTATGAGAACAACAGCTAAAATACCCAAAAATCCCAAAAAAACACGGATTACATTGGCAATAATTATTCTAGGATCAGCTGAACCCAAGCCTATGCTATTGCCATATTCTATACCAGTATCAAGACTGGCCAAGGCAAAAGAAGCTCCAAAGAAAAAACCAAACAAGAGCAAAAAGCTTGAGGCAATTATTAATATTTTTTTTCTCTTTTTAATCATTTATAATCTTAAAATTAAGGGCACACACTGTTTGTGTCGGGCACCCCACTACAACAAGATATATTGGGGCTAATCATGGTAGTGCAATCTGGGCTAACAGTTGGCTTATAACAATTCTGATAAATATCTTTGACGCCAGAACCAACTTGCGCGCGATAATCATTTAAATCTCTAAATAAATAATGTTTTAAATAAGCCCGAGTCCAATCAGCTTCATTATCTGGTGTACCATCATAACCATCTTCACTTGTTATCCAATAAGCCGTTGGCAAACCATTCATGGTTTTAATGTTTATGTTTTTATGCGTCTCTGTGCCTTGGCTACTAGTAATACGTGTTTTACCGCTACGCAAACTTGAAGACATCATTATTTTATTAAATTTCATTCCAAGCGGAGCGCTCAAATCAACCCCTGTTCTACTACTAAAATCAGGAATGGTTTCTTTAATAATTGGTGGTTCAATCTCTATTTGATCATTAATAAAAAACGACCATAAAAAATTATCACCAACAGTTATGGTTCCAGAGTCATTTTGATTATAATAAGTCAAAGGACCCTCAGCGCCATCCACTCTATTACCATCCAGAGAATTAGCTGCCATATCGGTTACGCCGTCTAAAAGAGTAGATTGAGGATAATTTTCACCTGCCGGAGGAATTATACAATGACCACCAGAACACAAAGTATAAGGACTTCTAGTTTCACATTCTACGCAGGGCATTAAAGTAGCTGCGTCTAACTCAACCTGCAAATGACTTTCCGAAGGCAAACAATAAATAACCTCCCCACAAGCATTTACGCCACAAGCATCATTTGATAAAAATTCAACTGTACGATATTGATTAGAAATTTCAAAGTTACCCTCTATACAAATATCTGTGCCACAAGCAAAAGTAGTAGCGTCAGAACAAACTCCACCTAAACCATCCATACATTTCACTCTAAGATAATCAACTACATCAACAGCCGAACCTGAAACAAGAG
>JAOZLT010000297.1 GCA_029934675.1 Candidatus Altimarinota bacterium
CGCAAACGTGCTATAATAGGACATAAGAAAAAAAGGAGGCTTCGGGAGACACCCGGAGCCCGCCCCGAGTTGGGGAGCCTGACCGCTGGCGCGGGTTTGGGACGAGGTAACCCCACCGAAAGGGAACCTGAGCAGGACTGACCTGTCAGACTTTGACTTTTTCAAAGAATAACGCAGCCGGGTGCAACGCCCCAAAGATTAGATTCAATTAAGCGCCCAACGGGACGCTTTGAGAGTTTAAAAAAAAGGAAAGGAGATGCTATGTTAGTAGTGAGAAAAAAAGTGGAAAGGATCGGAAACGACCATGGAGCAGAAAGGCTTCTGGAGAGGTTTAACGTGAAAAGCACGCGAATCGCGCTAGAAAAACTAAACGAACTACTAGCAACAGCAAGCGTTGTAGTAGGAGGAGCAGACAAAGGAAAGGTGATGCACAAAGTGCGTGGAGCGAACGGAATCACGATCAAGGTCGTGGTGATGCTTTCAGACAGAAGTCTGGTTACAATTTACTAAGGAGTAAAGATGGCATACCGATATGAGGGAACAGATGCAAAGGCGTCTGGAGAAACAATAAGCATGATGGAAGAGATCGTCTCTTTTTCAATTTATATAATTGAGGGAAAAGAGCAGGAGATGCTAAACATGACCACAGAACAGGTTTATGAATTGATAGAATTTATTTTAAAAAATAGAGAAAAGGAAAAATCATGAAAATTTCAAAAAAGGGATTTGTAACCCTACCAAAAGCAAGGGACGAAAAACTCAATGCAGCTGGCGCGATGCTGGAGGATGCTGTGAGTTATTTTAACTACGCGGCACTTGAAAACGACCAGGGGACAAAGGATCCAAAGATGGATTTGGAGGTAGCCCGGGACTTTTTGAGAGAGGCGTTGATGGAGATAGAAGAGATTCTATCTTAAGGATTGTTTGATTAACAAAGCGCCCACCGGGGCGTTTCAATTAGTCAAAAGGACTAGCAGGTTTTTACCGACCTGAACCGAGTTGATCGGGTTGAACGGTAAAGGAAACCAGGAGCAGTTGAGCTGAAAAACAGCCCGCGCAATTATGAGGATTAACAGCCTCGCGGGTGCTTTGAAAACGAATGGTTACCAGAACAGATCAACCCCGAAAGGGTTCACACGAAAGGACAAACATGACAACATTTAATAAAGAAAAAAGATTTTACGTTTACATCAAATTGTTGGAAGACAAAGTGATCTACGTTGGAAAGGGAACCGGAAATAGAAGTGACAGCAAAAAGAACGAGGCATACAATGCTTTGACTGAGGGTCGCGACATAGATACGGTTTATCCATTCAGCAACATCACATCGCTTGAGGCAGAAACGCTAGAAGCGAAATTGATCAGAAAATACAGACCGATCTTCAACCAGAACCTGGGACGATCAGAAAAGAAGTGGATCACATTCACCGAGGCTGACCTTGCAGACATAAAAAAGAACGGGAAAAAATACCTGGCACCTGATGCCAGCGAAACACCGGAGGCATTAGCCACCGAGATGGTGAAAAACATCGGTTCAAAAGTTTACAAAAACGTCTTACTGCTTGACAGATACGGGAACATTTGGGTAGAGTTTAAAAAACGATTTCCAAATTTCAAAGGACAAGTAACCGTGATAGAAACACAACAGGATAGACTGCCAGGGTTTGACAACCAGGCATACAGCGTAGTACCAGACTTCATGGCACACGACTTCAGAGATGAACACTTCGACCTGATCTTGATGAACCCACCGTTTACGAAAAACGACGATGGAAAAAAGGACAACATGCTATGGAATAAATTTCTTAGCAAGGCAACCAGCATGGCTGACACGGTCGCTTTTTTGGCACCAATCGGAGCAGCAGGGAAAACCTTCTACGGAAAGCAACGCTATAAAATTAGCTACATGCGCTTGTTGGAAGAGCATGAACTAGGGATCAGCCAAAAAGGTACCCTCGGAGTTTGGCACAAAAATAGCGTGCCCGCAACTGAGGTTCCAGGGGTCGGAATTATTGATCGCGAAACCTTCAAAAACTACATACCGGAATCCGGTGTGTGCGATGATAAGACATATACGGAACTCTTCGACCAAGAGAATGGAGTGAAAACAAAACACACGTTTGATGGGACACAACCAACGCATAAAAGAACAAAAAACTTTTATGGGATCTACCGAATGAATGGAGAATTCAGAACGGGTTGGGTTCACGAATCACTTAAAAAATACGACCGAGGCAGCATGGACTTCATACCATTTGAAAAAGATGAGGCAAAAATTGTAGCAAAGAGATTAAACCGTGCAGAACGTGCCGGGAGATTAAACCTCCGAACGGACGGATACTACTCAAACGGATACATGGCAGACGTAAACAGAAAACGACTGTCTGATATCAGAGGAGCATAGCATGAGCATGCAACACGGACGCCGGACAAAAAAATACCAGGATTTCTTCACGCCGGCAACGCTGGCAAAAGAGATGGTAGACCAAACACTCAAGCACCTGCACAAAGACCGCGTGAATCGCGTCCTAGAGCCAGCAGCAGGAACAGGGGCGCTTGTTATACCATTGCTAGAGAGCGATTACCAAATAGAGATCACCTGCATGGACATCCAGCGGGACTACCTGGACTTTTTGGCAGCCAGGGCAAAGATGAAAGAGTGGAGCGTTGAGGACATGGGCTGGGGGATCCGCATAAAGAATTTTTAAGCGCCCCTTGACTTCATAAGCAAAACGCGATACAATGACGGAAACCAAAACACAAA
>JAOZLT010000298.1 GCA_029934675.1 Candidatus Altimarinota bacterium
TCCATAACCCTACTCCTTTGCTTAAGGTTGAAAATTCACCCCCATCCATGTCACTAAACATAAAAAAAAGGGCGACTATGCGGGTTAGCGAACCGGTCCAAAGGAAACCGGCGCAGCCGAAGCTGCCCCACATAGCCGCCCAACAGGGTGACTCTGCTTGCAGACACAAAAAAACCGCTTAAAATTTAGCGGCAGCGTCTCTGCCTTTGGATTCGGATCGCTAAACCCGGTTGCGGAATTTGCCGCAACGTGATCACCATAACCCGAAGCCTTCGCAAATGTCAACCATAAACTTCCATTTTTACTCCTCTCCGGCGCAGTACGCGGCGAACCAGGTATCGAGGCGCGGTCGGGTTGTGACCCAGATCCCTTTTATCTTCCGGATCGGCATGGCATACTCGCGTTTCCAGGCCAGCGCCGTGCTCTCTGAAATTTTCAAATATCTGCAGATATCTTTCATGCCGACCAGTTTATTATCCGGGTTGCTTTTGGGCTGTACCATTACCAGAGGCTCCTTTTTACTTTCTTCGGTTTAAGATTGTTTTTAGTTTTAACCGGCTCCACCGTTTTATCATCGCCGCCGCCGATCCGGCTGGCCCGCACCCGGGTGCGCAGGATATCGGCCGCTAAAAGATTTAAGTAGGCGCAATCCCAATAGTGATTCGCGCGGCTCCCTTTAAGCTGCCAGATGCCTTTTTCATCAATATATTCGGCATCCATCTGGCGCGCATAATCGGCGGTCGTTTCCGCGTGCAGATGCCAGGCCCCGGGGCTGCTCTCCGCCAGTCCTAACTTGCTCTCCAGCATATCCTTGTAATAGCCGGAGTTACCGCGCACCAGGCGCAGGCCGCCGGGGATCGGTTTCTTGGCCCCTTGCGAGACCGGGTAAAACTCAAGTTGCGAAAATGTATAGGGCGCGGTCAAAGAGCGCGCTCCTTGATACGGGAGATGGCGGCGCCGATGTTTACGGGTGAGATCGTAAACCTCCGCCGTGCGGTGCCCCATCGCATCATGGATCGCCAGATTGACAATATAGGAGTTACCGTCGAGGTCATAATAAGGGGTTTCAAAGAGGATTTCAAGGAGCTCGGTCGGGCTATCGACAAAGCCGTGGTCAATCTGCCAGCTCTCAAGCTGCGACCCCCCGGCCCAGGCCCGGATCTCGTAATAAAAACCGTTGTCCTGAGTATCAACCCCGGCGCTCAGCGCGATCACCCGGCCGCCGCCGGGCACGATGTAGCGCGGCCGGCTGTCGCGGAGGGCCAAGATCTTCTCCTCCTGGCGTTCTGAATTATAGATCCGCCAGGGTAAAGCCTCATAAGCGTTCTTAAAATCGCGGAGCTTCGCCTGCGACTCCTGCGCTTTCAGAAACGCCGCGGCGATCTCCGAGAGGCCGACAAAATGTGAAAACCAGGCCGGCAGATGAAAGCCGATCTTCTTTGGCCGGTATTTTTCGAGATAGGCAAAAAGCTCGAGCCCCGGATCCACGCCGCCTTCATCCTTTAACCGCCGTTCCCGCCAACATCCGGCCCGAACCGCGCGATCGCGGCGCATATCGTCCCAGCAGGAGCCGCACTCAGGACAGACATAGTCGGCCAGGTTCCGGGCCGCGATGGTCTCCGGCTCGCGCTCTTTTTCCGGCCAGATAATATGCTTGAATTCCATCAGCTGCTCAGCCTCGCAATCCGGGCACTGGACCCAGAAGTCAAAAACCACCTGCGCCTCTTTGATCAGCGCCTGCCAGATCGGCCCGGCCTCATACGTCGGCGTCGAGATCTTCCAGATCTTCCGCGCCCCGCGAAACGTGGTCGTCCGTTTCTCCGCCAGATCAACCGGCCCGGCCTCGCGCTTATTTGAGAATTCAGGGTACTTGTCAACCTCATCAAGCACCAGCCGGCCGATCGGTTTATTCGCCAGGCGGGCCGCGGATCCGGCCCATGCCAGATAGATCGGCATCGATTTCAGATTGATCCGCATCGACGCGAAATCATCCTCAACCCCGGTCTTAAGTGAGCGCAGCTTCGGCGAATCGTCAAACATCGGCTGGATCCGATCGCGTGAATTCTCGCGCGCGGTCTGCTCATCCGGGTAGACATAGAGCGTCGGCGCCGGGTCGCGCTCGGCGGCATAGGCGATACAATTATTTATCGCTTCACTGATCCCGGTCTGCGGTGTCTTGCAGACAATAATCGTCTCCACCGATGCGAAAAACGAGGCATCCATGATCCCCGCCGAATAGGGCGTCAACTCATTCCGCCAGGCCCCGGGATAACGCGACATCGTCACCACCCGATAAGCCTCCGCCCACGCCGAAACCCTAAGCGCCTTCCGCTTCCGAAAAACCCGCCGCTCCCCGGCCCGAAACTGAAAACAGTAGCCCGCCAAAAACCGCTCCCGCAATTCCACCGGCAAAAACCCCAAAGCCCGCGCATCCCAGACAATCTCTTTAACCACGGAGCTCATGATTTATACTCGCCATTTATCGGTAATTCGCAACATATAGGAGCCTTATATAGAATAAACTCTGGATAATACCTTCGTTCTGTTGCTACAGGCCAACACCGGAGTTGGCCTCAAAAACAGCTTGAGCAAATCCCATTGGTGTAGCACTTCGTAAGTTTTTGCGATCAGGGCCAGGCGGCATTCGGTGAATCCTGTTGTCCGGTTCTCCGACATCATCTGCTAAAAAAGGTTCGGGCATTACAAAATCATTGCCTGTCCACAAGCAAGTCTTTTTATTATAATTGTCC
>JAOZLT010000299.1 GCA_029934675.1 Candidatus Altimarinota bacterium
CTTAATATCATATCATTGGTACTCTCAGAAGGGCTGTTCGGACATTGGGTACGATAATCCTTGTAATATTCGAATCATTAGATTATTTTTGGCAAGTATTGTTAATTTAATTTCTGTAAAATAATTTCAGGGAACATCAAATTCATTATTGAATTATCAAATTATAAACCTAATTATAAGGAGGTTAAAAATGAAAAAAAATCTACTACTTAATTTGTTGTTAGTTGTATCTGTTGTACTATATGCCCAAAATCCACAATGGATAAATTATACTACATGCGATCATATTTGGGTTATAGCTGAAGAAGGTAACAATATATGGGCAGGTACTGATGTAGGCTTAGTACAGCTGGATAAGACCACTGGTGTCCCAACTTTTTATAACAAAGCAAATTCAGGTTTACCAATTAACAATGTCAAAGAATTAGTCATAGACGATAACGGAACTATATGGATTGGAACATTTGGTGGCGGTCTGGCAGCCTTTAATGGCAGCAATTGGATCGTTTACAATACTTCCAATTCGAGTTTGCCATCTAATTATGTTACTTCAATAGGCATAGACAATAATGGAACAAAATGGATTGGGACTTATAGTGGATTGGCAGAATTTGACGGCACAAACTGGACAGTTTACAAAACATCTACTTCGGGCTTGCCTAATAACTTCGTCCTTACAATAGCTATAGATGATAACGGGACAAAGTGGATTGGTACTTCAGGTGGTGGTGGCCTGACAGCCTTTGACGGAAGCAACTGGACGGTTTACAATTCTTCTAATTCTGGTCTACCATCCAACACTGTCCTTACAATAGCCATAGACGATAACGGAACAAAGTGGATTGGTGGAGGTGGCCTGACAGCCTTTGACGGAAGCAATTGGACGGTTTACAATTCTTCTAATTCTGGTCTGCCATCTAACACTGTCAATGCAATAGCCATAGACAATAATGGAACAAAATGGATTGCTACAACAGGTTATATGGGGTCTGGTGGGTTGTCAGCCTTTGATGATACTAACTGGACGTTATATAATATCTATAATTCTGGTTTGCCAACTAACTATGTTATTGCAATAGCCATAGACAGTGATGGTACAAAGTGGATTGGAAATTCAGGTTACGGTATTGATCTGGTAGCTTTTGATGGAATAACCTGGGCGAATTTTAGCGTCTCCAATTCAGATTTACCAGGTAATACAATCAATGCAATAGCAATAGATGATAATGATACAAAATGGATTGGAGCATTTGGTGGCGGCCTGGTAGCCTTTGATGGAACAACCTGGACAGATTATAGCTCTCCCTTATTACCCAATGATAATGTATTGACCGTTGCCATTGACGATGACGGAACAAAGTGGATTGGCACCAATGAAGGGGGGCTTGTATCCTTATCCAATGATGGCACATACTGGCAATTTTATGACACTTCTAATTCAGGTTTACCACATAACCATGTGCATACAATAGTAATAGATGATAATAACACAAAATGGATAGGAACCGCAGGTGGCTACTTGGCCTCTTTTGATGGAACTTCCTGGTCAGTTTTCGACTCTATTAATTCAGGATTGCCATTTAATTATATAATATATTCAATAGCTATTGACGAAAATGGCACAAAGTGGATTTGTGCTAGTGGCGGAGGTCTTGTAGCTTATGATGGATATTCCTGGACTGTTTATGATGCCTCCAATTCAGGGTTGCCCCAAAATGCAGTTTGGTCAATAGCCATTGATGGAGACGGAACAAAGTGGATTGGTGGAGGTGGCCTGACAGCCTTTGACGGAAGCAATTGGACGGTTTACAATTCTTCTAATTCTGGTCTGCCATCTAACACTGTCATAGCAATTGACATAGATGTAAATGGAACAAAGTGGGTTGGTACCGTGGATGGTGGTCTGGCAGCTTTTAACGATACCACATGGACAGTTTACAACACTTCCAATTCAGGTTTACCCGATAACAATGTCAAAACAATAACAATAGATAATAATGGAACAAAATGGATTGGTACTGAGGATGGTGGCCTGGCAGTCTATAGTTGTGGAATTATCTCAGGAGGGATTGGTGACATAGTTCTTAAAGAAAATCATTCAAATATATTTCCAAACCCTGCGAAAGATTATGTACAAATTGAATTACAATTCAACTCACATATATTATTAATTGACATAATTAATATTTCAGGCAGGATTGTAAAACAAAAAAAGTTATTAAATACCAATAAGTTATTCCTTGATATTAAGGATATGATAAAAGGTTTATATTTTATTAGGATACATACTGATAATGGTATTTTAATGAATAAATTAATTATTGAATAAGTCCAAACAAAATTAGTCGTTCTATTAAAGGAAAAGCCAGGATTTCTCCTGGCTTTTTTCAACATTCATAGTAAGTCCGTTTTGAATGTACTGCCTTATGAAAGGCAGTCCAAAAAAGCCGACAGATTGCCACGTCGTTCCTCCTCGCAATGACGGTCTCCTTTTGGCAGATTACTTCGTCGTTGGTCGTCGCGATGATGTTTTCATTTTGGCAGTTGGATATGTGCTAATACAAAAACCCAGCCCCAGAGTTCGACATAACAACAAAGTAATCAGACTTCGACTCCGCTCAGTCTGACAATACGGTCAACTTTTTGAACAGCATAGAAATATTCTTCCAGGGTTACGGAAAAACAATAAGAAAAGGTCTCATTACTGCATCCTCATAGTATATTGCAGCATCATACTCCTCACAGC
>JAOZLT010000300.1 GCA_029934675.1 Candidatus Altimarinota bacterium
TCCCCCGCTAGGATTGCTGCCACTACAATCCACCTTAGATGGACCGCCCCTCAATTATTTTACTCTTAAGATATTCTCTACCCTTTCCTAATTTAAAAAACAATTCCCGTAATATCGCACCTTTCTTCACTTTAAATACTTCAAAATAAATCAATTGAGATGGATCTAATTGTTTAGAATATGGTGATCAACCCAAAAGATGCTCAACACGACGTCGAGTTATATTTGAAGTATAACCTTTATACCATTTACCATTTAAACTCTCTTGAACATAAGTAAAATACACAAACTTTTTTACATACTTAATTAAACTGGCGGAGAGAGGGGGATTCGAACCCCCGCTAGGATTACTCCTACTACAACTTTAGCAAAGTCGCCCCTTCAGCCACTTGGGTATCTCTCCGTAGCTTTTTTTAGCGTTGTAACTTTATCGCATCTTTATGTTATTGTCTAGAGCTCTATTTTAAGTCCTGACCTAAGCTTTTTCTTACTCCGATAAACCACCAACTCATCAATCAACCCCTGTTTTTTTAGCGATTTGTACAAAGTTGGTCCAGGTTCTACAAGAACAGATGAAATTCCGATATCAGCCAAATGTTGTAACAGTTTTTTAAGGCTAACCCGATCTTTTGTCGGGCTTTTCCATAAATTGGTCATTGGGACTTGCCTACTCGTAGGCAAGGTTTGGTCATTGGGATTTGCAACGGTTGTAGCAACAAGATAATTCTCATCCTTCAAAACTTTCGCCCCTTTCGGAATCCGTAATTTCGAATCCAAAATAACCCTTAACGGATCTTGCCCCTTTACATGTCGAACTGTAAGAGAGGGATCATCATTCAAAACTGTATTAACCCCAACCATTATAGCCTGGTGCATAGCTCTCATCACATGAACTTCTTTATCTTGCTTAGTGCTAGTAAATCGAACCGATTCACCATTCAACCCAGCCACAAACCCATCCGCAGACATAGCAACTTTAACCGTAACAAATGGTCTTTTTTTCTCCACCCACGTAAAAAAGAATTTATTAAGCTCCTTACATTGTTTAGCAATCACCCCTTTTAGAAAAACGATTTCGAGTTTCGAATTCCAAAGTTGTTTCAAATTTCGAGTTTCGGATTTCGGAGTTATTTTGAATTTCGGATTTCGAGTTTCGAATTTCTGCTGAAACAGATCATGAGAGCCACAAATAACCCTCTTAAAACCATAGGAACGAATCATACCCAAACAAGGCGGCGTCTTCCCATAATGCCTACACGGCTCCAACGTAACGTATATAATCGCACCATGTAAATCGGACTTATTATAAACTGATTTAATAGCATTCACCTCAGCATGCGGTCCTCCAAATTTTTTATGATAACCGCTACCAATTACCTTCCCACCTGCCTGCCGACCAGGCAGGTTTTTCACAATTACAGCCCCAACCATCGGATTTGGTGCAACATCACGACCACCAAGTCGAGCAAGTTTGAGTGCTTGAGCCATAAATTTTTCATCAAGACTTTTCATCAGTTTAATTGTATATTTTAAATATGAGAATTGTCCACAAACTCATCAACTTATTAGTTATTATCTCTATTCTTGCCTGCGGAATTTCATTTTACACGAAAAAACAACTTCCGCCCCAAAAGACTCTATTACCAGAAATCAACAAACTGCCAATTCAAACCAATACAACAGCTGAACCTTTCTCATTCAAATTCAAAAACACTACATACGAAGTCACTCCAAAAGCAGATTATGAATTATGGGGACTTGTAGTAACACACAATTATATTAATAATATCGCAGACATTTATCATAGTGAAGAATCTGTGGACCTAAAAGATATTTGTGTAATTTGGGGGCAAAACGCAAAAACAGGAGTTTATGAAAAAGGTAAATATAAAAGTGGTAGCTGGACATGCTATTGGCAATTTAAATCCGGTAAAGCCTGGAGTCAATTCAGCGAATCACAAATCGCCAACAACCATCTAATTACATCCAACCCAATAATTCAAAAACAAATTCAGAATGTCAGAATTGGAGACCAAGTGCATATCAAAGGCTATCTTGCAAATTACAAGAACGAAAATACGAATTGGCACCGAGAAACCAGCCTAACACGCAAAGACACTGGTAATCATGCATGCGAAGTGGTTTATCTGGAAGAATTTGAAGTACTGAAACCTGGAAACGAACTGTGGTATCAGATATTTTATTGGAGCAAATGGACAATTTTAGGATTAATAATTCTCAAGATTGTACTAGTCTTTTACAGCGCGCACAAAGAGGTAAATAAGATGAATAATAGTTTGACAAACAAAAATGAATCGTGATATACAGGTATCCTCAAATTGTAATTTAAGCATTTAAAAGAATTTTTTTGTAATTTAATGAATAAGTGTAATGACATTCCATCGGAACAGCCAAAAACGCATCATATTTGAAGATGCGTGTTATTTTGTAACGTTTTATCCCAAACATAGATATCCGTATTTTAAAGAATCAGTATTCTGCGATCTATTTATCGAAAATCTGAAATTCTGTAAACAAATGAAGGGATTTTTGTTATATGGATGGGTAATCATATATGAACATATACACATCATGATACAGCCATCAGATGAATTTGATATTTCAAAAGTCATACAGTTTTTAAAAAGACACATATCACGCAATATAAATATAATTATGGGATATACGGATTTCACTATATCCACTAGAACCGGAAGCGACCAAGCTATCAGTCACACAACC
>JAOZLT010000301.1:0-895 GCA_029934675.1 Candidatus Altimarinota bacterium
GGTGAAGTCAAGCCGCCAGTCGCCCAAGGCACGATCCGTAATCACCACGGCAAACCGGCTCGCCTGGTAGAATAGCGTGTGCAGGCTGTCGTCGTTGGCCTTGGCATGGTCCAACCGGGCGTAGGCCTCGATACGCACGTTGTGGTCCGGGATTCCCAGATCGTCTGTTGTGGTCTCGCCAACCCGGATCGACTGGTTGATGCCGTTGAAGTGGAATGCGTTTCCAAATGCCGCGTCGAAGCTGTTCCCCGGTATTGCGCCGGTGTAGGCATTGGGCGGATAGGAGGCCGGGAGCATGATGCCATCGTGGTTCCTGCCGGGGTTGGCGCTGTCGTCGTCCGGGGTCTGGACAGGGCCGGAGGATCCAAGCTCATCGCAATGGAGCAGCACATGGGTCAGGGCGTCGTCCACGTGGGGATCCGAAGGCAAGGCGGGCGGGGGCGGGGCCAGGGCGCGGATGGCAAACGCGTTGGTCGCTCCTTGGCAGACGACCTCGAGCAACCAGCTTCCACCGGAGGCCTCGCCGATCCCGATTTCCACCGTATCCGAAATGGCCGCATCGCCGGCCCGGTAGACCGCCACGAAGGTGGCTTCGGCCGCCTGGCACCCGACCATCCGCATGGGAATGTACTGGATCGGGGCGGCTTCGGCCAAGGGATAGCGGCTGCGGGTATATTGGGCGGATTGATCCGAGGCCACGTCCATGCGGAAAAACTTTCCGTCGCGGCTGAAGGTTTCCCAGAACCGGTTCGTGGGTGCGGAGACATCGTCGGTCTGGATATATTTCCACGGGCCGTTGGTCGGCAGGTTGGCGGGACCGAATTCCGAGGCGAAGCAGCCGTGGACCTCCGCGTCAATGTGCGTTGTCCAGGCAATGTCGTGCTCTTCCGTGGCC
>JAOZLT010000301.1:905-1445 GCA_029934675.1 Candidatus Altimarinota bacterium
CACCACATAGTCGTCGCGCACGATGCAGGTGCGGAGCTGGCGAACCCCGGGATAAAGCTGGTCGCCCGAGTCGCCGACGGTGATTCGCCGGTTCCCGGGCCCGATGGAAAACTCCAGCAACTCCAACGGGGAATAGAGCGATTTCCGCTGGTTCCCGAAATCGATCATCACCGTGTTGTGCGAAGCCGTCGCACGGTTCAGCTCTACGGTGATATCGGCCGTGGACACTGCGGCCTGGTCTGGACGGGCCTCGCTGTCTCGAAGCCAAAGGCGACCCTTGCCATAGAGCATGATGGAAAGCTTGTCCGCATGCTCGTGGGTGTGGTTGCTGGAAAATTGGCTGAACAGTGTCCATCCATTTCCGTTCCAATAGCCCGTTCCCTCGGTGGTTCGCAATGCCGCATAGCCATGCTCGGGCCAAAGCTTCGAGGCGGCAGGCGGCGGACCGCCCACCGACAGATCCGCAGTTCCCCAAAAGAGGGAGTCCAGGTCGCGGTTGTCCGCCCGGTGGATCAGCCAGGCATACTTGCCATCGCCCAG
>JAOZLT010000301.1:1455-2738 GCA_029934675.1 Candidatus Altimarinota bacterium
GTGCAACCCCCCGTAGCCATCCCCGACCGGCGGAAGCAGCCCATCCGGGAAGGTTAGGCCAAACACCGCCGTATCGTAGCATCCCCGCAGGCTTCTGCCGTCGACCACATGCGTATAGAGATCGTCTGGATAGCCCGCATTGCCAGCCAACTCGGCAATCTGCAACATGGCCTCAAGCTGGACATAGTTGTAGGGCAAGGAGGCCTCCATCCACAACCCCTCGTCCTGGAAGCCGTCCCGCAGCATGTCGTAGAAGCCCTTCGGATCGGTGGTGGCTTTGTCGATATACACAGGGAGATCATAGAAAAACCCGACCATCGCCATGCAGGCCCGATGCCAGCCCTCGTGGTTGTTCATCGTGGAGCCGGATGGATTGTGCGCAATCCAATAGTCGTTGTTCGTCTCCACGGCGGCCACCAGCCGCATGAAGAAATCCTCCATCGTGTCGCGCTCTTGCGGCGTGAAATGGTCGTAGGCGATGTCGTAGGCCTCCATCGCCCCGATGCTGGCCACTGTATAGTCCAGTCCGCAGGCAACATCCTCGAAGCCGAAGTCGTATGTGCTGTGTTCAAGCAAAACCGCCTTGGCCTTGTCAATATAGTTGGTCTCCCCGGTGAGGATCCATGCCCGGGCGCAATCCTTTGCGGCGGTGCTGTATTGCCGCGGAACCAGCCGCATATGCTCAAGCGTTACCGACCGGTCCCGCGCAGTGAAAGGCTTGGGCTCCTCCTCCGCCCACCAGTCGGTTTCAAACGGCGGCAGATTGGCGAGGACAATGCTGTTGGCGCGGGCAACCTGCTCCTGGGCCAGCCCCGAAAAATGGGCATCGAACACGGCATTTGCCTGAACCCGCGCAATATCGTTGGAGTTCATGAACAGAAACGGATGCCCCTGACCAAAAGCCGCGACCATGCTTGCCGCAAGAACCGCGATTATCAAAAACTTTTTCACTTTCATATTCCTCCATTGCGTCGTCCGGAAAACCTTCTGGTTCCACACGAACGTTACGGATTGCTTATTCCGGGTTTGCCTACAAAGCAAAGCGAACGAAACCCCGGTTGCCCCCGGAACCCCGTTCGCCTACCTTGTTTTCCGCCAACTAGTCGGACTCGATCATCAATTGGACAAACTGCTTGTCCTCGGCATCGGTTGGCACGCGGTTGGTGACGGCATCGAACGCGCCATCCAGTGTTCCCGTGCCCACCATATAGTCGTTGCTGGTCCATGTTCCGGCAACCAGATCCGTTTTGAGTTCCAGATAGTAGTCCAATCCAAGGGTATCC
>JAOZLT010000302.1 GCA_029934675.1 Candidatus Altimarinota bacterium
TTTATCATTACAACATTTGTCGATGCATTAGCGGAATATGCATTGGTAACAAATAACCCGAGTACAATTCCTGCAATAATTACTTTATTTTTCATTCCATATTCTCCAAAATAAGGCACTCTTTTATTAAAGTTAGACATAAGGTGGGGCTAATCCTTATAGCCTAACGACAAGCTCAACGGCACGGCTTTTTGCGTCCGCTGAAGTGCCATGTTCGGCTTTATTATCTGCCACCGATTTATGAATTAGCAAGAAAGGTAAAGGTAAATGCTTTTTCCTATATTATCCATGAAATTCATAAATTTTTGGTATAAAATCATAGGAAGAACATAACCAAACCCACTGCCTGCATTGCCTTTCAAGTTGAATTATTTTTAAGGGGTTTTCAATAAACATGACATGCAGTTGGTCTTTTTTTTGAATAAGCAATGCAAGCACATATGCTTTGCCTTTTTCTCTTGCTGTAGCTTCTTCATTGCTGGTAAGAGAAAAATCCTGGCCTTCATATTTTAGGGATTTAACTTCAACACATATTATTTCACCTTGTGGATTGATAGCCTCAATATCATATCCAATATTTTGTCGGCTTACGTCTTTGGCAGTCCATCCTTCTGAGTTTAAAATTTCAAAAACTTGTTGTTCAGCACTTCTCCCTTTTACAAGGCTTACGTTTTTTAATGGTATCGCCCTATTTTCAATTTCTTCTTTTATTTCTACAACATTGACAGGCTTAATTTCTTTTGGAGGGATTATTATTTTTCCTACTTTAGGATCGGTGACTGTATTTACCAATCTTGATAACTCAGATGATAAGCCTACTTTCTCTGTTACAATATCAATAAAATCTTTATCAAGTTCACATTTTTTATTAACAACTTCAGATAACGATTTATTTTTATTATTGACTATCCATATTTTCCAATCTTTATCAAGTATATCGGGAGAAATTTGTTTTGTTGAAGTTTGTTTTGTTATATATGATACTATTTCGGCGGCACCTTGGGTTGTCAGGTGGTCAGATTTTAGCTGTGATGATAGCATGTCCAGTGTTATTTCCTGAACACCAAAAAACTTCAATAATGTTTCAACTCCTTCTATCTCCCCAATATCTCTAGGAGGTATATTTATTTTAGAATTATTGGCAAGCTTTGAGCTGTCATTTGAATTTAGCCAATTAGGGCGTCGGTAAAAATCACGAAATTGTCCTTTGGCTGATTTACTTATTGATTCCATAAATACTTTTTTGAATGATTGCTTTTGTAGCTTTATCATTCTTGGGTCAAACTGTGGAATTAAATAGTTAATTAGATTCTCAGTAGAAACAATGCTTTTATGATCGAGACATTTTTTAAGCAATGATATGTAAAGATCGGATACTTTCCTTATGCTGTCTAATGTGTTATCGTCCAAAATAACCCTTAATCTTGAAGGATCAGTACTGATATCCCCATTAATTTTAAAGCTAAATCCTGTCTCTTCTGCGGTGGGGAGAAAGGCATGAACGACAGCTTCTTTTTGTGGAATCCTTACATAATTTTTTCCTTCTTTTTGAATAGCTATAGAAACATTTTGATGACTAAATACAGTCCATTGTTGTTTTATGCTATTTGTAGATAATTCAACTGATGATGAGTTATCATCAATTTCTGCTCGTGTTGCTGTATACGTAATTATTGAATTTGATTCAAGGATGATTTTATTTACATTATTTAGAAATAAAAGCGAGGATGGCTCTAAACTTTCAAATTCATTTTCTACAAAATTTGCAATTAGGTCGGAGAATACAAAAATTGTTTTGTATCCTTTTTTAAAAATATCTTCTGCTGTAGATGATAATTGTGACAGTATTTTAGGATCTATCGGATGAGGTATTCTTATTAATGGTACTGCGCTCGCTTTTGGGATAATGGTTGATGTTAATTCCCGAGAGAAGGTAGTTTTTAGATTTCCACTAATGATATGGATTTGTTTAGAAAATCCCACAACAGACTTAAAACCAATACCCCTAAAGCCAATACTTGTCTTACGTTCTTTTTTTGAGGCGGCACTCCTACATAAAGATTCAAAATCTAATGCTGTGAATTTTCGGCCATCATTGGCAACAATTATATGCTCGTTTACACGCTTAATAAGCATTCGAGATGAGGCTGCATCATCTGCATTTTGAAGCAACTCGATAAATGAACGAGAAGTGTAGCTTTCGGCAATATATGTTTCCAACCCTGCTAAATCACTTAGTAGATTTGGCGAAACAGAGGCTTCTTCAATTAAAGAATTCCTTACCTGATTGAGAATATTTTTCATGCCTTTATTCCTAACTTTAGCCTTTTTTAGGGTATATACGTATTTTAGCGGGCTTTTCTATTATGTTATTATATGTAGAGAAAGAATCTATTCCAAAGAAGTCTTCTGCACAAAACGGATGAGAAGTAGAAAGAATAACCTTGCCAGAACTATTGTATGCACTAACTTGAAGCTCAATATCATCATCTATAGCAGTACCATTTGTTGCCTGAATTTCCCCTTTAACTTCTAATATACTATTCTCATTATCAAATTCTGCAAAAACTCCATTAATACTTATGCCAAATTTTTCTTCCATCATTTCAAGCCGCTCTATATTATCGATTTCGATAGGTTTGCCCATAATTAAATTCCTTGTTGAAATATTTATTTTCTAAACCGTTAGTAAAAACTATGCACTTTAGTGCAAGACTTTTAGTATACTATCATT
>JAOZLT010000046.1 GCA_029934675.1 Candidatus Altimarinota bacterium
AAAAACATAGCAACCCCAACTCACTACGCTCGTAAAATCGAAACACGAAAACCGAAACTCGAAACAAATTTGAATATTCGAAATTATAAATTCGAGATTCCTTAAATTTTCGAACTTCGATTTTCGATTTTAGCCACCTGCAGGCTGTCTCCATCTAGATTTCTTTCCACCATCCACCCATATCCAGCTTGAAGGCGTATTTAGCTTCTTTTCAGCAGATTGTCCAAAATACCAACCTTGTTTTAACTCATCAGAATTAATTGATATAAACTCATGCCCCCCATCGATAAGAATACAACCCTGCTCATCCACATAATCCGTACCTGATGAACATCTGCATTTACTTTTTGGAATATATTCACAATGAGGAAGCTCCCTTTCTATACAAGAAATTACATAATATCCACCTGTTCCTCTACAAAATTCATCATTCTTCATATCTCTTGTACTCTGTATGGCATCAGTACTAATCCAATGTGATTTCACTCCCTCATTAACCCATATCCAAGACTGTGGCGTCCCCCACTTTCTTTCCTCTTCAGAGCCGTAATACCAACCCCTATCAATATCCTCTAAAGTAACATTTTTGGATGCCAAATTTCTATCTATTCTATCAACCAAACCACCTATATCTACCTCTTCCTTTGTCTTTTTGCCCTCATCTTTAATATGCGCTGAACCCAATAAATCTGCTTTTAAATTAAGTTGAGGAAGTTTTGGCTTAGTTTTCGCAATTGGTATACGTGGCTTAGAAATATTACCAACTTGATTTACACTACCTCCACAACCTGCTAAAAAAACTAAAACTATTAAAATTGGAATTATATGTTTCATAAGTAATTTGATTTTATAATATTAATATTTTGAAACCGACCTTGAATAAGTTCTCAATCATTATTATATTATAAAAAACAATTTTTATACTAACCATTTTAATTATGTCTAAAACAATTATTAAAAAAAGGAAAGCCACTATTCGAATTACCTCCCCTAAAACAAAGAAAAAAGAAATAATAAAAAAGAAAATATGGTTCAAGAAAAAAGCAGTTAGTCTTAATAAAATTGTAGAAGTATACAATTCTGGCGAAGATATTAATTATGATCAGGAAATGATACCTGACGATGTTTGGTGCTCCCGTTGCTACGCAAGAATGTTAAAAAAACATGATTTACTTACAGTTAAAGAGCTAAAAGAGCTGGAAGGAGGATTAGATGAAATACTCGAACTATATAAAAAAGGTAAATTTATTCTTAAGCTCGAAGATGAAGATTGTCATACAAAAATCGAAGATTATTTAATTGAAAGACTGGGAGATACAGGGAAAAAAATCCACACAGGTCGTTCAAGAAACGATCAAGTATTAGTAATGATGAGATGGTTTTTAAAAAGAAAAGCATCAGAAATCAATAAAAAAACTTTAAACCTTGCATTAAAGTTCATTAAATTTGCAAAGAAATATGAAATGGTAGCAATGCCGGGATACACACACATGCAAAAAGCCATGCCAACAACAGTAGGTACATGGATGGGAGCATTTGCGGAAAGCCTTATGGATGATGTGAAATTTCTTAACATGATAACCGATGAAATCGTCGACCAAAATCCACTAGGATCAGGAGCTGGATATGGCTCACCGTTTGATTTCGACCGAGACTGGCTTTCTAAAGAAATCGGATTTAAAAAAACTCAAAACAATGTAATTTACTGCCATAATTCCAGAGGTAAAATAGAAGGCTTGGTACTAGAAGCTTGCTGTCAAATTATGATGACCTTAAACAAACTTGCTTGTGATCTTCTATTCTTTACCACTCAAGAATTTAAATTTTTTAATATAGATGATAGCATTGCAACAGGTTCATCAATTATGCCTCAAAAAAAGAACTTGGATGTTGCAGAATTAATTCGAGGAAGAACTCCAACCGTAATTTCATGCAGAAATGAAATAACAATGAATATTATGAATAAGATTTCCGGCTATCATCGCGATGGGCAAGAAATCAAACGCCCTCTATTTCTTGGTATGAAATATACTGAAATGTCATTAGATGCCATGGGAGCAATAATTGATAATATAACACCTAATAAAAAGGTGCTTATGAAATCAATGCTGGAATCCCCAGGCCTTTTTGCAGCACACAAAGCCTTTGCAAAAGTAAAAGAAGGTATGACTTTCCGAGATGCATACAGAGAAGTCGGCTCAAATATCAATAAAATAAAGGTTACAGAAAAAGATATTGAAGGATGGCTTAAAATGTCAACTCACCAAGGCGGTACAGGTAATTTAGGATTAGATAAAATCGAAAAGGAAATTAAGAAAATAATGAAGTAAATTATTTAGTCTCAAGTGCGAGTGCAAGTCTCAAGACAGAAGACAGACATTGAAACCCACCTACCGACAGACAGGCTTGAGACTCGCACTAAATTTAATTATTAATTAAAGGATTATGGAAAATTGGAACCTATTAGAAACTTTAAAAGAACGAATCAACGAAGCAGGTGGCCCAGTTTCTTGCCACGCCCATTTTGATAAAGCATATGTAATTACCGAAGACACCCTTAAAATGACAAATGACCATATGGAAGTTAAATGGGATCTTTGGAAACAGATTAAAGAAAAATACACACATGAGAATCTAATTAAACGTATTTCAATCAGCGCCGAAAACATGATTAATCAAGGCTGTACAGTTACTCGCACTAATATAGATGTAGACAGTACTGTTGGGCTAATGTGTATAGAGGCGGCATTGGAAGTTAAAAAGAAATATGCCGATAAAATTGATATTCAAATCTGTTCACAAGTATTAGAAGGTGCAATGGATAAAGAAGCAAGAAAATGGATAGAAAAAGCAGCACCGATGGTTGATGTACTTGGAGGACTTCCATCACGAGACAGACCTCATCAAGAAGAACATTTGGATTACATTTTCAGTATGGCTAAAGATTTAGGAAAAACTGTAGATGTTCATATCGACCAAAACAACGATCCCGACGAAAAAGACACTGAACTTCTTGCTAAAACCGTTATCAAACACGGAATGCAAGGCAAAGTAAATGCTGTTCACTGCTGTTCATTAGCCGCTCAATCAGACGACTACATAAAAGAAGTAGCAAAACTGATTAAAGAAGCAGATATGAGCGTTATTGTTTGCCCACGAGCAATGATAGACAACCAACAACCTCGCCACAAAATGGCTCCAGTCCACAACTCCATCGCCCCAGTCCCACAACTTTTAGAAGAAGGAATTAATGTCTGTCTTGGAGTAGATAACGTATATGACTATTTCTGCCCATTTATCGACGGTGACATATTTAAAGAACTTCAATTCCTTATCGAGACATGTAGATATTATGAAATGGATGAATTGGTAAAAATTGCTACAGAAAATGGAAAAAAAGCGTTGGGGATTTCCTAACTTTCTCTCTCACATTTCGTCGCATAATCTTTATCACCAAAAAGAATCTGAATTTGCTGTGCTAAATTTTCGGGTATATCACAAACTGTCATCAATAACTCCTGCAAATATGGGTTACCATTCTCCCTTGGTCCAGTCCAATGCCAACTATTAAACCTAGGCACCTCTCTTTCGCAATCTATAGTACCATCATCATAAAAACGGACATGATATTCATTTACTCTATCATTCTCCGAAATATTTTTTATTAAACCAGCTATCTGACCAGGAAAAACTAATTGCCAATGAGTTCTTTTAAAATTTTCCTTTAAAAGTTCTTCAAAAAATAATCGTTGAAGTTTTCCTTTGTCAGTTTCAGGAAAATAACCCTTTACAACTTTTGGTTTCATAAAACCACTAGGAAACTTAGTGACAGCATAAACAGCATCCAATATATAGTCTTTTATTCCTCGTTTCATATTTAATATATAATTGTCAAAAACTCTGCTCGGGAGGTAGGGATCGAACCTACGAATACTGGAACCAAAATCCAGTGCCTTACCACTTGGCGACTCCCGAGCGGAACCTTTGAGTTTCAATAATCAAACCCATGTGCCTTACCACTTGCCTGTCGGACGAAGCTTCAGCGAAGGCTGAGCGACTCCCGAGCGAAACCTTTGAATGAAAACTAAACTCAAAACTTTAATACTTACATTCATACGAAGTCCAACAAAATTTTAGCAAAGGTGGACGAACAGAATCTTCGATTTAAAGCCTATCTTTTTTATCAAAAAAAAGCTTTTTGGTCAATCAAATATCAATTAAATTCTTGCATCATTTCCTCAACCCCACTCTCCAAAAGTCCCTCAACAACCTCTGGGAACATCCGAATACTATCTCCAACCAACGAAATTTCTTCATCAGTAAATTTACCCAAAACATAATCTTCCAATTTTCCTCGAAATTCAATTAATGGCGCAATACCAATCCGAACTCGAACAAACTCCTGAGTTCCAAGTTCTTGGATTAAAGATTTCATACCATTATGCCCACCCGCAGAACCTTTTGGCCTAATACGAAGTGAACCTAAAGGAAGTTTAACGTCATCATAAATCACAATCACATCCTCTATCGGTATTTTGTAAAACTGCATAATAGAACGAACAGCCCTACCAGATAAATTCATGAATGTTTGAGGCTTTATCAGCATCACTTTCTCCTCACCAATCCGACCTTCCGAAATCTCAGCGCTATGTTTTTCAGATTTTTTAAACTCATTGAAATCAAAACAGGCAAACACCTCATCCACACCCAAAAACCCAACATTATGCCGTGTATTTTCATATTTCTTCCCTGGATTTCCTAAGCCAACTACTAATTTCATAAACCCATTATAAATGCGAAATCAGAAATACGAAATACGAAATACCACCCATTACCCACTTGTCTCAACCGCTGATTTTCGAGATTGTATGAATTTACCAAGATGGATTATCAGGATAATCACATAAATCCATCCTGATACATCTCAGTAATCCAGAGAGTCAGATGGTTCAGACAATTAAAATAAGATTTGCGTTTATAAGAGAGAATCTGTAAAATTAGTACTGGTAAAATTTATCATAAAAAAATGATCACAAAAATCACACCAAATCACATAATCACAGAAAAAAAAGGTTTCTCGCTTGTGGAGCTTTTAGTTGTAATTACAATTATTGCAATCCTTTCGGTTGTTGCATATTCCGCAATTGGTGGGCAAACTATTAAAGCAAAGGATGCTAAGAGAAAACAAGATTTAGGAACTATGCAAAGTGCACTTGAATTATATTTTATTGAATATTCAAAATACCCAGCCGCTCCACTAACAAATGGTCTCGATACCGCAGCAGGCCAAGTTCCAAAAAAAATCTTATCTGAAATTCCTGTAGACCCAGGTGTAGCAGGACATAGCTATTTGTATAAAGTAAGTGGAGCTACTTATGAAATTGGAGCAACTCTAGAAAACGATGGAGCATTAGCAAATTATGAATCGTATGTAGTTGGAAATAGTGATAACCCCCTTTTAAATACTAGTGATGGAGAAGCAAAATACTATGATAGCGCAACAACAACTCTAAAATCCTGCACAGGAGCTAAAGTTATTGGACAAGGCGCAATTCAAACATCTAATACAACTTATACTGCAGGACCACCCGCTCTAAGCTGTGTACCTTATGACCCAGCTAACTAACCCCATAAATTTAATTTAATTAAAACATCATGAAAAAACTATTCTCTTTTTTAATTATTTTCTCTTTAGCCATGCTAACAGCATGTAGCCCATCCGAAGAAGAAGATATCAATAAAGTATATCAGGGCAGTCCGACAGAAGTAAAACTTAACACAACTACTATGAGTGATTTTGACCAAACAACTCAGCCAGAAAAAGGCGAACAAATTGTTGTAATGGAAACCAGTATGGGAACCATTAAAATCAAATTATTTCCTAAAAAAGCACCTAAAACTGTTGAAAATTTCATCGGTTTAATCGAAAAAGGCTATTATGATGGAATCATATTTCACAGAGTTATTCCGGATTTTATGATACAAGGTGGCGATCCGACCGGAACAGGTAGTGGAGGAGAAAGTTTATGGGGTGGTAAATTTGAAGATGAATTCAACACAGATTTAAAAAACATTTACGGAGCATTATCCATGGCTAATGCCGGACCAGCCACAAACGGTAGCCAATTCTTCATCGTTCAAAAGAAAGAAGGAACAGATTGGTTAAACGGAAAACATAGCGTATTTGGACAAGTATTTGAAGGAATGGATATTGTAGATAAAATCGCAAATACCGACCACAACGCAATGGATAAACCATTAGAGGATGTAATTATGAATAAAGTTACACTCTCAACCCATCAACCAATCACAACCCCGTAGGGGACGGACTCTTCCGTCCCAAACCACCGACAACCAACCACACACTCACTTAGGTTTGTCAGTTATAGGTTTTTTGATATGATTGCATTACAAATTAACAAATATTCATGATTAAAGTAAGAATCCCACCTTCACCAACAGGACTCCTCCACATCGGAACCGTCCGAACTGCTTTATACAATTACCTTTTTGCAAAAAATAAAGGAGGTAAGATGATTTTTAGAATCGAGGATACAGATAAAGAACGAAGTACAAAAGAGTTTGAAAAAGATATTGTAGATGGCTTGGTAAAACTCGGAATTGCTGGTGACGAAGGCATACACAAAGGCAATAAAGGCTTCAGGCAAAGTGAACGAACTGGCATCTACCAAAAATACCTTCAGCAACTATTAGACGAAGGTAAGGCGTATTATTGTGAATGTACAAAAGAAAGACTGGAAGATATGAGAAATAAGCAAAGAGCCAACAAACTCCCACCACGATATGACGGAACTTGCCGGAATAAAAAACTGACTAGTGGAGTAATAAGGTTACGAGTTCCTGACGATAAAGAGATTAAGTTTAACGACTTAGTAAGAGGCGAAACAGTTATCCACTCAAAAGAACTAGATGATTTTGTTATAGCTCGAGCGATTGACGACCCCTTGTATCACCTAACAGTTGTTGCGGACGACCACGACATGGAAATCACCCACGTAATACGAGGTGAAGACCATATATCTAACACACCAAAACAAATTCTGATTTTTGAAGCATTAGGATGGAAGCCTCCTGAATTTGCACATCTTCCACTAATCCTAAACGAGGATAAAAGTAAGCTCAGTAAACGAAAAAACAAAGTATCAATGGATGACTATCTGAATGATGGATATTTACCAGAAGCAATTATTAATTTCTTAGCACTTCTTGGCTGGAATACTCCAGACGAACAGGAAATATTTAGTATGGAGGAACTGATTGAAAAATTTAGCTTAGACCGCGTTCACAAAGGCGGAGCAATTTTTGATTTAAAGAAACTAGATTGGATAAATGGAGAATATATCAAAAAGGAGATTACCGATGATATTGATAAATTTTTCGAAAAACTTACACCCTATATAAAAGATATATCTACTGATTCAGATTTAATTAAAAAAATCCTTAAAGACCCAGATTTTGAGGGGAGATTTAAAAAACTTACCGATATTCCAAATGAATTATCAGCATTATTTGGAAAAGTAGCTGACTATCCATTAGATTTAATAATAAAAGAGAAATTCCAAATCACCTCAGATATGCTTAAGCAAGTTTTGGAAAAAGCTAAATAAGTTATCGAAAATTCAAACTGGGAAAAAGGTGATAGTAGTAAAAATGAAGAACTTTCACAAAAAATGATTGGAATTGTGGAAAAACTAAGTCTTAAAAACGGACAAGTCTTATGGCCTATTCGAGTAGCGCTCTCAGGTTTAGAAAAATCACCCAACTTTGCAACTTTAATGGTATATTTAGGCAAGGAAGAAACTCTAAAAAGATTAGACATTGCGCTAAATAAAATAAAATGATATAATCACATCTCTATATTGCTTTAAATTATGGAATTAAAAGTTAAAAAGAATGTTTCATTAAAGGAATTTTGCACTTACAAAACTGGCGGTTCAGCCAAGTTCTTTGCAGAAGCCAGAAGTCCTCAGGAAATGTATCATCTGAGAGAATTCGCCAAAATGCAAGATGTTCCCTTTATGCTTATTGGAGGTGGAAGTAATATTTTGTTTTCTGACGAAGGATACCCAGGTCTAATAGTCCATAACAAAATGGGTAAACTAAATATCCAAGGCGAATTAGTTACTGCAGAAAGCGGAGTCAATCTGGCTAAAATGGTACTTATTGCCTCCCAAAATAATCTTGGTGGAATTTCAGGACTTTGTAACGTTCCAGGATCTGTTGGAGGAGCAATTTATGGCAACGCTGGCGTACCGGACATATATATCAGTGATGTAATGACCCACGCAATAATTTTGCCTGCAAACGGCAATAAACCCATTATGGTTGCACCTGATTATTTTCAATTCGGATATAGAGACAGTAAGATAAAAAAGACTAGAGATATTATTCTTTCAGCTACATTCAAACTAAGATTTGAACCAGCGATCAAGGTACGTGCTGAAATCAACAGATATTCCCAAGAACGTATCATAAAACAACCCATGGGAAACACGTGCGGAAGCTTCTTCAAAAACCCCGGTCAATTCCCATCAGCAGGCTGGTTAATTGAGCAAGCTGGATGCAAAGGTATGAAAATCGGCGGAGCAGAAGTATCACCAAAGCACGCTAACTTCATCATGAACAATGGAAATGCTAAGAGCAGTGATATAATCAATCTAACAGTAAAAATCCATCAAATAGTAAAAAAGAAATTCAACGTAGAACTGGAACCCGAAGTTCAAATAGTCCCAAATTCCCCTTTTAAATCACAAATATAAGCATTCTCATATGTTTGGCAGTAAGACTGACTAACATCATCCCACACATCTAGAAGCGAGAGCGAAACCGACGAACATCACCTACACATCTGGAAACAAGAGCGTGACTGACTAACATCACCTCCTCACACATCTAGAAGCGAGAGCGAAACCGACGAACATCACCTCCTCACATATCTGGAAGCGAGATTGGCAATCTCGCCTACCGACTTACGCAACCACCGAGAGT
>JAOZLT010000303.1:0-774 GCA_029934675.1 Candidatus Altimarinota bacterium
CAACGAGTTCGAAGGCATCGAACGCCTCTTCGAGCAGGCCACCCGCATCACCCGCTCCGACCCGTCCGCCTTCGACAAAAAAGTCGAGGCCATGGCCACCGTCCTGGTCGAACTCAACATTGAAGTCGCCCGGTTCGAAGACGATCCCACCCTCGACCCCGACGCCCCCGCCGACGAACTCAGACAGGAAGCCCTCGCCGAATCGTTCGACGGCGACCGCTACCTGCAATCCAAGGCACACTTCACCACCCTCCGGAAGGAATCCTCCGCCCTCGCCGCCGCCGAGACGGCCAACGACCAATGCTCGTGGGCGAACGCCGCCCAAAAGAAATTCACCACCCACCTCAATCACGAACGGGCCGTGATGGGTCTCCAGCCGCTCTACCTCGCCCCCCTCCTCTCCAAGGCCGCCACCGGGCATTCCAGCGACATGGCCGCCCTCGGATTTTTCAACCACAGCTCCCCCGTCAAAGGCAAGCGCAGCCCCGGCGACCGCGCCCGGCTGGCCGGCTTCAAAGACCGCTGGACCGGAGAAAACATCTACGTGGGATCCTCCTCCCACACCGCCGCCTACAACGGCTGGTTCGCCTCCGACGGCCACCGCTTCATCATGTTCGCCAAGGGCCCCAACCTCGTCGGACTGGGCCCCGTCGGCAAACACTGGACCCTCATGACCGGACGCCGGTGAGTTCCATCCCCAGCAGACACACGTCGTCATCGAATTGTTCGCGCTCCGAGAACGCCATGACCCGCTCCAGCACGGCATCGAGCAAG
>JAOZLT010000303.1:784-1622 GCA_029934675.1 Candidatus Altimarinota bacterium
AGTTCGCCAAGGGCCCCAACCTCATCGGCCTGGGCCCCGTCGGCAAACACTGGACCCTCATGACCGGACGCCGGTGACTCCCGCTCGTATCTCCATCCCCAGCAGACACACGTCGTCATCGAATTGCTCGCTCTCCGAGAAGGCCTGGACGCGCTGCAAGACGCCATCGAGCAATCCCTCCACGCCCTCTCCCGGCGACTCGCGCACCACCTGCACGAGCCGGTCCTTGAGGAAGGCCTCCCCGGCGCGGCTCTCCACCTCGAAGATCCCGTCGGTATACAACAACAAGTGCCCGATCTCGTCTAAAACGCTCCGGTGGGTCGGGTATCGCGCGTCCGAAAACAAGCCCAGGCCCGGCCCCGGACCCGCCCCGCCCAATGAAAGGATGCGCGCCCCGTCCGCAGTCCGCACAATCCCGGACGGATGCCCCGCGCTCGCATAGCGCAACTCATTCTTCTCCAAGTCCGCCACCGCCACGAAGGCGGTCGCAAACATCGTGACCTGCGCCTGTGTCATGATGCTGTAAAGTCCGCCGTTCAGCACGGCGAGCAGTTCCGCCGGATCCCCCGCAGCCGGCCCGGCCTGCTCCAACAGTCCCCGCAACATCGACACGATGATCGCCGCACGCACCCCGTGGCCCATCACGTCGCAAATCAACAGCGTGACCGCCTGGTCCCCGCTCGGAAACACCTCGAAAAAGTCGCCCGCCATGCCCGTGATTGGCAGGTAGCGATGCCCGAAGGACAGACGGCTCTCGGCCGACGCCACCCCGGCCGGAACCACCGGATACGCCTTGGGCAGCAGGGCCTGCTGCACTTCGCGCGCCAGCGACAGTTCC
>JAOZLT010000303.1:1632-2728 GCA_029934675.1 Candidatus Altimarinota bacterium
TCTTCGTCGTCAGCACCCACTTCTCCCCCTCCCCCTCCGCCCCCTCCCGCTCCAGGTATTCGAGAATCGGCTCCCCGGTCTCGATGATTTGTTGCTCGTCCCGCCGGGCCTGGTCGGCGTGCTCCGCATCAAAAAAATCGTGATCCGTCCTCCCCAACAGGTCGTCCTCCTTCTCGCCCCCCAACCACCTCACAATCGATTGGTTCGCAAGTGTGAAGCGCGACTCCAGATCCGTGAAATAGATGTTGAGCGGAACATTGTCGATCAACACTCGCATCAGGTGCCGCTCGTCGAGGAGCTGCCCCTCCACCTTCTTGCGGGGCGAAATATCGATCATCGATCCCGCCATGCGCACCGCCTCCCCCCGCCCGTCCCGCACCACGATCCCCCGAATCCGGTAATACCTCCACCTCCCCCGCGCCGAACGCACCCGCGGCTCCACCGCCAGCAACTGCTCCCCTCCCGGAGCCAAGACCCGCTCCAATGCCATGCGGAACCCCTCCCGGTCCTCCTCGTGAATCCATTCCAACTCGCGGAAAAATTGCGGCATCTCATCACGCCGACGCCCGAAAAATCGCAGAATCCGCCCCGAAAACAGAATCTCCCCCGTCTTGAGATCCCAATCCCAAATCCCTTCGTTCGACGCCCGAAGCGCCAATTCCAGCCGATCACCCGCATGGTAAGACATCGCTCAATGAAACCCTATGAAAGCGAGGAATTCAATGGCATTTCTCGATCTGCGGACAAGGAAGGGGACAAGGAAGGGGGGCAGGCCCCTAATTGTTGACATGAATTTGGAGAGTTTGGAGGACCAGGCCCTCTTGTTGTTCTTGTTCTCGCCTGACCCCTTGTTGTCGCCTAATGTGCGGGAATGCCGTCCAGCGCATGCCAGGGCAGCACCTGGCCCGCCGCATGATCGCGCTCCCGATCGCCCCCATAGACAAGGTAACTGGCGATCGATTGTGTGTTAGCGGAGAGTTCCCGGTAGTAGGCGAGGCCTTTGAAGAACGATCGATCCAGGGTGGACGCTGATTTCATTTCCACCAGGGTCACCCCGTCCGGGCGCTCGACGAGGAGATCGACTTCGTGCCCGGCA
>JAOZLT010000304.1 GCA_029934675.1 Candidatus Altimarinota bacterium
TTTGCACTATCCAAGCAATGCTTTTCCACATACCATCTTCTACACACAGGTCATAAAGGATTGTGTCTGCCGTTTTCTTGTGTTTCTCATCAATTAATTCCATCCGGAGCAGCTGATAGATTACATCATGAACCATGGAACCACGCATGAAGGATTTGATGTCAGGCGTAGGCCCTGAGGGGCCATCCCAAGCGTAACCTGACTTCACATACAAAACACCATCAATGTAAAGCTCAAAGTACCTAGTTTTAACAGAGTGCCCAAGTATAGAAGTTTGCGTATAAGAGGCTTGCGTAAGCTGGTACTTAAATCCTTTCTTATACTTGATGTGCTTGTAAGCTAACTTTTCACTGACACTAATGCGTGTTTCCATAGTAAATCTCTGAGAAACCTTCTTAGGGTTTCCCTTCTTTCCTTCTTTTAACCATGTCGTTCCAGCAACGATGTACATCACATGAATTCAAAGGTGGAGGTCGTATCTTAAACGTGTAAACTAGAGTTCGACTCACCAAATTACTAAGTAGTGGCCACATACTCCTTGGCAAACAACTATACCGGGCAGTCATGGCACAGAAGTGAACGTGGCTTAATTGGATGAAGAAGGCCACAGCAAGGGAGGCTATTTTTGTGCCGGAATGCAGTTCTTCCCCAAGAGGGTTTATAGTTAAGTGTACAGACCATAACCATACAAATATACTGAGCAGGGAACTCATAGCACATGCTGTTTTGAGCATACTCGGAGCTACCATTCTGCGCCGGTCCATTTCTGGGTGTCTCTTTATCCAGTCCCCATGACGATTTAAAGTCCAACCCCAGGCTACAGCTTCAAAACTAATTAGAAAAAGAATTGTTACCCAAACATAATCCATGTTGTTACTCCATTATAACCGGGGTATGCTTAATGGACTCTACTTCTATTAATCTTTTTTCAACTTCTATCAACTCAAATTTTATTACCTGATGATCTACACTTATAGCGTTAACACTATTTGTTAGGGCTATCTGACTGTTCTTCACATCAGCTGATCTCTCAGAGGCTACTTCAACAGAGGTTTTTAGCTCATTAAGAATATTGGTGTACTTGAGTGTTTGTTCAGCTGCTACTTCCTTATAAGCTATAATTTTACTGAGCCCTGCATAGGACAGAGACACCATTAAGAGAAAAGCTAAACCTATTACGTAGGTAAAAGCTGTTACTCTCCCCTCTATATTGTTATTGTCGTTGCTGTTCTCAATTGCCATCCCTTCCATGATGGTCAATCTCTCACTATGCTGATCAAGTAACAATTGGTGTTCCCCATGCTTGGGACAGTGGTCAGGAAGTATCATGTTAATAGATTCCTTAGGCATCTAACTTTAGCACTTTTAAAGGGATTTCATTTACCTGTCCCCACTGCCCATCATCTAACCTAGCAGTCCAAACCACCTTCTTCTTGATCCGGGACCAATAGGCCATGGTGAACCATTCATCACTAAACAGCACTCTTCTAACACTGAATTCCCTTATACCTAAAGTATCATCCATATCGCACCAAACATGTGTACAAGTAACACAGAAGAAATTGAACTTAGCCTGAAAACCAAACCTTGAAGAGTGGGTTATATATGAACTACCACACTTCGGACACACTTAATCACTCCTATAATTCAGGAGGATTGGTGAAATAAATCAGAATATTTGGGGTCATTAAACCATCGTTTGCAGAATAAGAAGAATATTCAAAAGCAGCTAAAGAGGGTTCGCTTCGCTGATCACCGGTGAAAGCAAAAAGTCTATACTCTGTTCTGCCGTTTGTCGGCTCAAAATCCCACGAAGCACTCCTTACTTGCACACTTTCGGTTACAAACATCTGTGTCCATTCAGTGTCACTGGGGAGTTTTTGCTCAATGAGAAAACCACCCTCGGTATTGGTACCGTTGTAAGTCCAGACAGCAGAAGCATGTTCGGCATAAGCAGGGTTTATAAGGAGAAAAAAGGCTGTAATAAATAAATAGCTTATAAGTAATTTTTGTTTCATAACATTTCCTATTCTAAAGTGAATTCAATTTGTAGTACCGGATTTCCTAACTTTTCATCATTTAATCTTAAAGCATAATGATCAGAATGAGGAGATTCATGATCATCAAATGCCGATATAGCTGTTAAAGTAAAAAGAAAAGAACCATTTTCTGAGTAAATATCACAATTAGCTTTCCTGAGATCCCCTCCTTCAATAAGACAAACGGGGATAAAATCTTTATACAAGCGAAAGCCTTTTACTCCCCCTTCTATAGTATCCTCATAACTCCATTCCAGATACACGTCATGATGTGGAAGCTCGTCAGCATAAACTGGAGAGGATATAAGCTCTACCAGCATAAGGAAAATAGAAAGTTTCATTTTACAAGTTGAAAATTATCTGCCTTGCCGGGTTTTGGGCATACTGTAATGATATTACCAATATCTGAATGTGTGCCCTTTTCGGTATAAGCGTAGATAGAGAATGAGTGGCATTTATTATCAGTGGTTTCATAACTGGCTGTGGAAGCAGTTGCATCTGGTATATCCACAGCTACGGTAGTGCCATTGTCAATAATAATAGCATATCCAACTGTAACCCCCGGTAAATTTGGGTCCCAGGAAAAATTAAGTGTAGCACCTTGGGCAAGGATAGGTAGAAGTACAGCAGCCAAGAAACAGATAAGAAACTTTTTCACTTTGATCTCCTTATAAGGCTAGGGATGCA
>JAOZLT010000305.1 GCA_029934675.1 Candidatus Altimarinota bacterium
TGGTGCCAGCTCGCACCACCACCTCGGGGAACGCCGAGAGATTCTGCGTTTCGTCGTGAGAGTAGGGCTCTTTGTCGTCCGTGTCGGTCAGGACGTACCCGGCGCCGACCGCTTCGCGCAGCCGATCGAGCAATTCGTCGTCCACCGGTCTCGAGTTCATAGACTCCTCCGGCCCGCCGCCGTTGACTTTCCCCGGGGCAACCGCGGCCGGGCGGAGCACCATTGTATGGTCGATCGCACGAAGTCCCACGGCATCTGGCGCCACTTTGTGCCGGGAGGGGTAGAATCGGGCCATGACGATGAGTCGGGCAGACCAGAGAATCAGCCGGAGGTTCCTCGCCTTCTTCCTCACCACGTTCATGGCGTTGTGGGTGGGAGGCAGCATCCTCACCGATCTCGTGCTGATCCCCACCGCCTTCCGGATGTTGCCCCGCGAGCACGCCGTGACCCTCGGCGCGGAGGCCTACCGCCAGCTCAACATCCTGGAGTGCCTGCTGGGAGCCGCATCGGTACTCATAGCCTTCGCCTTCGGCCGCCTGGGCTGGGGAACCATGAGGAGGCACCGGATCGCCACCTCCCTCACCCTCGGGATGACGGTCATCGCGCTTGTTTTCCTGCTGTACCTGACCCCCTATATCACCGGCAAGGCCGAGGGCCTCCTGACGGCGGGCGTGGATCTCAGCGACCCGACGCTCATGCCCCCGGACCGGGAGGATTTGCACACTGCCCACCTCATCTACGCTCTGCTCGACGGCCTGAAGATCTCAGCCGGCATAGCAATCTTCTGGCTCCTGTCCACCCGCAAACGGACCTGACCCGCCCCCACCCGCGCCGTCCTTGACGAAGCAACCACAAGCTGCCACCCTGTCCCCGCGCAGCCGAGAGGCCGTGCGCCCCCCACCCACGGTGGGCCCTTAGCTCAGCGGTTAGAGCAGGGGACTCATAATCCCTTGGTCCCAGGTTCGAATCCTGGAGGGCCCACCACACAAACCCTCCTGTTTTCCGGGGTTCGGACGGATTCGCTACGGTCTCGTCACGATCTCAAACGGTTCAGATGGGCCTCCAGGTGGGCCTCCAAGGGGATCCAGGTGGGCATCCGGAATTCGGGGGTGTGGCGCCTGCAACTTCATCGCATCCACTCATGGTCACTCCCCTGTAGACGATCCTCCTCCCCAGTCGTAGGCTAGATGCGGGTACGCTCCTCGGCTCGTCCGCCAGCCACAGCCTGCACCAAGGGGGATGAGGCTGAGTCCGCTGAGAGGGAGCCGCAGGTCGGTCCGCAATCGGAGGAAGGATCACATGAGACTGGTTCAAAACTCCGGGTCCGATCGAGTTCTCGACCAACTCTGTGGTGCCCTTGGGCCGAACCAGCAGCTGGATGTTGCGACGTCCGCGTTATCGCTCTTTGCCTTTGGCGATACTACATGCGCCTTCCGGGACAGCGCCTTCACCGACGATGTGGCGAAGACCAACCTTTCTGCAATCCTGGAGCAGCACGGTATCGCCAATGTGCGGAGCCTGTAGGAGAGGACATGACCCACGACCCTGAACCCACAGGTGAGATCCTCCTCTATCAGACCGAGGATGGGCGAACACGTCTCGAGTGTCGCTTCGCGGACGAGACCCTCTGGCTGAGCCAGGCGTTGATCGCCAGTCTGTTCCAGATCACGGTGCCGACCGTAAACGGCCACTTGAAGAACATTTATGCCGAGAAAGAGCTGAAAGCAGACGCAACTATTCGGAATTTCCGAATAGTTCGAAAGGAAGGTGGCAGGCAGGTTGCCCGCCAAATCGAGCACTACAGCCTGGACACCATCCTGGCCGTCGGCTACCGCGTCCGCTCTCCACGCGGCACCCAGTTTCGGACTTGGGCCACGGAGCGACTGCGGGAGTACCTGGTGAAGGGCTTCACCTTGGACAACGAGCGGCTGAAGAACCCGCCGGTCGAGGGCTCCGGCGTGCCGGACTACTTCGATGAGCTGCTCGAGCGCATCCGGGACATTCGTGCCAGCGAGCGACGGGTCTACCTTCGGGTCCGCGAGATCTTCGCTCTCGCCGCCGACTACGACGTGAAGAGACCGGAAGTCACCACCTTCTTCAAGACCATCCAGAACAAGCTCCACTTCGCCGCCACCGGCAAGACTGCCGCGGAGCTGATCGCGGGGCGCGCCGACCACGAGCGAGAGAACATGGGCCTGACCTCCTGGAAGGGGGGAGTCGTCCGCAAGGGTGACGTTACGATCGCCAAGAACTACCTGAGCCAGGAGGAGATTGGCGGGCTGAACCGGATCGTGACCATGTGGCTGGACTTCGCTGAAGACCAGGCCCTTCGACGCAAGCAGGTCTTCCTCCGCGACTGGAAGACCAAACTGGACGAGTTCCTCCGATTCAACGAGCGGGAAGTTCTGCCGGACAAGGGCTCCGTGAGCAAGGCCGAAGCCGATGCGCGGGCCAAGGCTGAATATGATCGCTTCGCCGCCCGGCGTCGTGTCCTCCTGGAGGCCGAGGCCGAGCGCGCACAGCAGAAAGAGCTGGAGGATGCCGCAAAGGCGCTTCCGCCATCTGAACCGGAGAAAGGGAAACGAGAGGGGCGACAGTCGTGAAGTTGCCATCAACCACCGGTCCGTGCTTGACGGGCTTGGGCGCTACTGTTCGCCCATTCTGCACCTCTGTACTACTGACGTTTGGAGTCTTCGCAGCACTCGCAGATTCTGCGTGATGTTC
>JAOZLT010000306.1 GCA_029934675.1 Candidatus Altimarinota bacterium
ATTCGGTTTCCAGCAGCTCGTCGGCAAAACCTTCTGCCACGATCTCGGATCCGTAAAAGTAGGTTTCCTCATCCATCAGCGTCTGGATCTCTTCCATGGGCTTGCCGGTATGGCGAACATAGGCCATGGCCAGCAGCTTTGAGAGTGCTGCGGTCTCTTTGCCATATTTGAGGATATAGTTATGGTCTCCAAACACACCACCATGCACGTTATGCATCATAAAAACGGCGTTATCCTCCACCACTATTTTATCAGCGGCAAGCGGGATATAAGAGGCCATGGACATGGCATAACCAGACAGCACCGCAGTAACGTGTCCTGTATAATTTCGCACCATGTTGAATATCTCCAGACCATGGGAGACAAAGCCCCCAGGACTTGAGATCAGGAGTTCAACTTCATCCCCATTCGCTTCCTGCAGAAATGTTCGGACATCGGAGGGCATAACATCCCAGCCCACAACTCCCGAAAAATTAAATTGTTTCATTTTTTATTTTTCCTCATCGTCTTTCTGTTCAACCACAGGCTCAACCACTTCCAGGAGATCATTCTCCTGCAGCCATTTTTCTTCTTTGATGATCTGTGGCTGGATTGCTTCAAAATCACCACCCAGGAGTCTGGCTCGTTCTTCTGCTCTGGTGGATATCCTGAGTGCGATACGTCTCTTTGCGGCCTCAACCTCTTTAACCGGGTCAATCTGGTTGGGTGCATCTCCTGTCCACAGGGTGCCAAGCCATGCTTTGCGCACTCTGCTTGAGGTCAAGAAACCAGGGGCAGATAAACGCCCGGCAATAACCGCCTCTGTGATAATGGCCTCATATACCGGCTGGCAAAACTGAGCAGCCAGCCAATGTCTGCGGCGGAGAAAATAATCCCAGGCATCTTCAAGAGCTGCACGGGAGGCAGAGTATGAGGATGTAAAATGTTTGATCAGCACCTCAAAAGGCAGCTCCAGCGCCATACCAACTTGCCGGACAATTGCAATAAAGAATGGATCAAAGGCCTGGTTGGGTCTGTTTGGATCAACTGTTTCTATTCGCTTGCCATCGGGTAGGCCTACAATTGAGCCGTAACCCAGCTCCATGCCGGTTTGATCAATTGTCTGTGCTTTGTCCCCTGTGGGGTTCTGCTGATTGGCAGCGGGGCCAAAATCGGCCTGGCCATCTTCTGAATAAACAAAAACAGTGAGCATCCCGGTAACCACCGCGGCCATGACTTCTGCATCTGTATAGCGGCCAAGCTGTTTGATAAGCTCAATAACCGGGGCCAGATAGGGAACACCCCTGGTTTGTCCTGGTCGTGTTTTGTCGTACAGGTGCAGGGCCAGGGGAGATCCATTGCGGGCAAAGGCCTTGAGGGGCTGCCAGCTATATTGTTTTGTATTTTTGCGCAGGAAAGCGTGACGCAGGTTGCCTGGGTGTTTGTTCACCACATGATATTTTTCAGGCGCGCCGTGCTTGTCTTTGGTAACACCAGCAACCTGTAAATCAGTATCTGGCTTAAATTCTGGATTACAGAGTCGGGCGGCCTCAATAAGCTGTAATTTTAATTTGTAGGTGGAGCCGGGGCGGGAAAAGCGGGGCATATTAACGAGGATATCGCCATCCTCCAGCACCCGCAAAAAGGCAAGACCCTGCATAAGAGCAAAAGGCATCTGCCGTTCGGCGTCGATCTCCCGCGTATCTGTGGCAAGTTTAAACTCTCGTTCTGCAGCTCGTTCCCAGTCGTCGGCCTGCTCGTCAGTCAGGTTGAGTACGTCACGGTCTATCTGGGATTTAACCTGGAGACCGGTGCCAACAACTTTGGTCACATTTGTTTTAAGAGCGCCAGAGGCAAGAGGGTTGTTTCTGGAGAGGTGTTGGGAGTCTTCCCGCAGGGTGGTAAGATCTGGCAGGATTGCAGAGTCCGCATCCATCTCACGCTTGCCGCCAAGCTGATTTGCTCGTCTGCTTTTGTCTGCACCGTCATAGCCGCCGCCAACAAGTGCCTGCCTGGCTCGTACCTGGAACCGTTTTTGCCCGGATTCAGGATTCCACCAGTCTGCAATTTTATCGGCCAGGGTAGTGGGTACCCGGATTTCTTTTGAACCAACTTTGACGACTGACGGTAGACTCATCGTGGGATAACCTCCACAACGTTAATACCGCCACCAGGAGAAAGACCTATACAGCGTTTCTGCCAGAGGGCAATGCCCTCCTGTACTGCGGCAAGATCGGCACGGGTGAGTTTTTCGCCGTACATATCAACGGATTGACCGAGCAGAATCCTTTCCTCTGCTGAGAGGTACTTTTCAAGTCTTGCTTCTGCTATTTCAAGGGTAATTCCGGCCATAAAAAAAACTCCTCACATTGATTATGTGAAGAGTCTACGGCCACAAGGGGAAAAGAGGTAGGGAGCTTTTTCCGGTATTTTCCGGTATTTTCCGAAAGTCTTGTGGAAAAGGTGTTATTTTTTGGGAGAAATCGTTTTTATGCTATTTTGCGCACCATCAAAAACTTTCCTCTTTTGGTTGTTTGATATGGGATTATGTGGAACTTGTCCACTTTTGGCCTGTTGATATGGGGATAGGTGGACAAATCCGTCTATGTATTGATACTGTTATATTGCTTTTGCCAGCGCCATACTATTTGCTTCAAAAACGGCTTTTGCGAAACCTCTTGGCGTTGCTGATCGTATGTTCTTCGTTCGCATCGACTTGCCGCCCAGCTTGTAAAACATTGT
>JAOZLT010000307.1 GCA_029934675.1 Candidatus Altimarinota bacterium
AGGCTAGCACAGATTGTATAAATGTTCATTTTAAGGGTAGCCTTGATTCTTCTGGCAGACAAGAGGTAGGGCATCTATTTACACCTTGGGGAGGCAAGAATTCGACCCATAATGTCAAATCTTGTGAATTTGAAAATGGTTTGTTTGATATGTTGTCATTTGGATTACAGGATAATGCTACGATCAATATTGGTGGAAACGCAAGTGAAAAAGTAACATTAACTAACTCTCTTTTTTCTGCAATTCAATTTTATTATTGTGGTAATACCACTGTTAATGTATCTAATACAGAGATTCACGATGCACCTGGGCTTTTATTTCTAACCCATTCAATAAATACGCTTTCAAATATTACTATGACCCACAATGTTATGCAACTTTTACCAAATTCTGAGTACGCAGGTGTAGAGGTATGGAATCATCGTAAATATGGCGATGTATTGACTTCTATCTCAAACAATAAGATTCACAGTGAAGATTCCTGGCTGTTTGGACCAATCTTTCTGGAAGGTGTAGAAAATGCAATAATCAAGAACAACAAAATCACTGGAAAAGGTGCAGCAGCAATCTACCTTGGAGTCGCCTACTGGTCTTCTGGTCATGCTACATTGAAGGGTAATAACTTGGCGAATTGGGAGAACACAGGTCCCGATAACCCTTGGGGATTTACAGCAGCAGCGATTTGGCTTGGACCTTATATAACCGATTCTTTTGTTGTTGGAGGTAACAACAAGGTAAACGTTTTTGACGAACCGGGATATGATGAATTATGGAACCCCGCTCCTCCGGATGAGAACGGAAATGCACAAACCTATGACGAGTATGGTAACCTCGTTCCGAAGAATAATATTTTCACAGGTGTCAATAATATGCACCTTAACATAGGCCAGGATATAAGAGATGCGATGAAACAAAAAATTGACGAGAAGGAAGTCAAAATACACCGTCGATCAATTAGATAAATTTAACACTGATAATTGAAGATTTTTTTATACTTCTTCAGAAGTTTGTAAATTCTAATTATGATTAACATAAACCCGAATGATTGTTTTCATTCGGGTTTTTCTTTGTATTGCTTGGATTATGATATTGAGTATTAATCCATGTTATTCATCAGGTGTAGAATTTATATAAAATGAAATCTCATTTAGATTTTTAACAAGTTGATCGATAGATTTACAGATTTTAAACTTCAATAATTGATAAGAATCAATAATTTCATTGACGATGGTCATTGCTTAGTATTGTATGGACAATAACTTTGTACCTTATTTAAAAACCAATATTTATTTAAAATATTTAACTATGAAACCTTTAAAAATTTTATTTATTAAAATGTGTGGCTTATTGCTACTAATGTTCTTTGCTTTTGCTTGTACTCAAGATGATCCGGTGACATTAAATCACTTTAATACAGAATTGAATAAAAAAGTAACGGTGAAAGAGCCCATTTTTTTAAAAGGAACGACACATTTTACATCTTACGCTTTAAAAGAACATAGAGTGATTGTTAGTGGGGATGAAAATTTCTTTTATTGTGATGCAATTCTTACACATGTTGGTGGTCAGAATTATATTCTTGAAACAACAGAAAGATTTGCTTTGGATCTTCAAAAAGTAAGGAAGTTAACATGGCAAGTAAAAATGACCCCTAGTGGACATCTCTCTTTTTCATGGCCTGATCCAGATGGTGTACATTTAAAAAAATTTGAATTTCTTACAGGATGTATTCCTTATGGAGGACCGGGTATAAATGAAGGCACAAATGATTACAAAGGATCTTTTAATGGAAAATATTTTCATGCTGAAACCCACTTTATGGCAAAACAAGTAAGGTTTGGTGATGGAGTACCTTTTTATAAGCCACCCAGATTAACTGAGCTAATAGAAGGTCCTATACGTTTTGAATTTTCATTTGAGTTAGAAGTAGATAGCAATTAATAATATTAATCAATCCAATTAATATTGAACTATTTTACAAATTAGTCATATCCCAACAATAAGTTTGGGGTATGACTTTTGGATAGAAATAGGGCTATAATTTTTACACTTTAATTTTTAAAATTAAAGATTCTAAAGGTTTAAGATTGATCTTTATTACACCTATATTATTTTCAATATTTAATTCAGCAGTTATTTTACCATACAATTGATCCGTAAATTGATATTTTTTATTTTTAAGATTCCATGCTGAGATTATCGTATCCGGTAATTTTAAATCAAATTCATAACTTTTATCGGCATCAAAGTTTGTAATAATAATTAGTTTTTCTTCCTCTGACCAGCGCACGAATGAAAAAACACGATGATTATAATTTTCTGTATGTTCTTTGTTATAGTAGTGGATCTCTTTATAATCTCCCATTAGCGCACTACTCTTAATGGTAAAATTTAACAAACGTTTATAAAAATCACGTAGCTCTTTTTCACTTTCTGATAATTGGCCTCCATCAAATTTTTTATGATTCATCCATCGCTGATGATGTGGCACGCCTATATAGTCAAAAATAGAAGTTCGTGTAGGAGATCCAAAACCTGCATTTTCAGCTCCGGGTTCACCAACTTCTTGTCCAAAATAGATCATCATAGGAGAAGTACTTATAGTAGCAGAAACTACCATTGAGGGTTTGCCATTTTCTGCAAAACCGGCAAAATCAGGACTGGCAAGACGTTGTTCATCATGATTATCTAAAAAATGAAGCATTTGGTGCTC